>WFVQ01000108.1 GCA_015491585.1 Deltaproteobacteria bacterium | reverse complement strand
GTCTGGAGACACTACCAGCGCTCCCTCTCCCATCTCCTCGAGCCTTCTTGCCGCCACCTCCCGCCAGTCGGGCTCGAACCGGGCAAACGGTTCAGGCCCAGCGGGTTTCAACGGCCTCCCCTCTTCATCTACTGGAAGCCACTCCCTAGCGAATGTATTGATCCTGGAGTCATGCCGTTGTAGATACCCGCTCCCGAACGGCTGGAGGGGGTGTTCCACCACCAGCCTCCCGCGCTCTTCCCTGGACAGGGCGGGCTCGATGAACTCCAACAGCTCGGAGACCACTGTGGAGGGATTGAGCCGCTGGTTGTCGGTCTCCCGCCTTCCCACATAGGTGATGATGAGCCGTTCCCTGGCTGCCATAAGGGTCTCAAGGAAGAGATAACGGTCTTCGTCGCGGGCAACGCGGTCGTCCAGCCTTGGATGTCTGAGGGTGAGATCGTAACTGGGCCTGCTGTCCTGGCGCGGGAACTCTCCCTGGTTCATCCCCATAAGGCAGATCACCTTGAAGGGAATGGTGCGAAGGGGCACGAGACTCGAGAAGAGCACGCCGCCGGAGAAAAAGGTGCGCTGTGGCAACGGCCTGGCCAGACGCTCCTCCAGGGCGGCCTTGAGGGCGCCGAAGGGAACGCGGTTGACACCGGCAGAGCGCATCTCTTCCATGAGCTCCCTGACGGAGGCGGTCAGCTCCTCCACCTGAGACCCTTCCCACTCACTGCGCCTAAGTATGAAACGGTCCACTGTGTCCAGTATCAGCTCCAGCCACTCCTCAGGGGAACCGCCTGCGGCCCCCAGGGCATGGATCCTCTGCCTCAGCTCCTCGATGGACGAAACGAAGTGGGAGAGGATCAGGAGATATCTGGAGACATCCCCCTCTATCGCGAGGCCGGTGGTCATCCGCTCCTTTCCATCGGGCAGCTTCACTGCGCCGTCGTGGTCGATACACATGGCCGCCAGCAGCCGGTCAAGGCCGAAGCGCCAAGTGTTCTGGTGGATGCCGCAGCCCACGGAAAGAGTCTCCAGGCCGCGCCGTATCCCACTGAAACGCACCATTCGCCGCAAAAACGACAGGGAGGAGGAATCCAGGCCGAAATGGCCCATCACCACCAGATGGCCCAGGAGATCCATGATATCAGGGGCCTTGAACTCTCCCCCTGCGATGTCCATAAGGGCAGTGAGCGCATGTGCCTCGCCTGCGGTGGAAAGGTAACCCAGGTCCGCTATGGACCAGGGTATCTGGCGCTCCGGCGGGGCCGCCCCGAACACCCCTTCCACGAACTTGGCGTACAGAGCGATGTCGGGCGCCATAACCGCCACCTCGTGGGGCCCTAACCCCGGCTCTGAGCGGAAAAGCTCCACCAGGCGGTCGTGAAGCACCTCCACCTCCCTCAACCTGCTGTGGCAGCTATGGATCTCGATGGAGGAATCCAGCCCAACCACCGGTCCAGGCACTACACTGCCGCCGTTGGGCTTAGGCGACTCGCAGAGATGGACCACCGAGTGCTGGACCGACTTGAGCAGCGTATCCGCGGCATCGGTATCGAACAGCTCCTCGTGACAGGCGAAGTCCAGGTCATAAAAACGTAGGAGGAACCGTCTTCCCGCCTCACCGAGAGATACGAGGAGCCGGTTGCCCACTGGGAAGAGGGATTCCACGGTCTCTGGATCGAACTTGCCCTTCAACCCCTCCTGGATCCTTGGCTTCACCAGGTCCAGCCAGTACTCCTTGCACGGCACCAGATGGTAAAATGAGACGTCCATGAAGCCAGAAAGGGCGTCCAGGGCCTCCAGGTGGAAGGGAGGCAGGTACGATACACCGAATACATATAGCGTGGTGCCCAGCCAGTCCGGTGGATTCCATGCCCGGTTCCTGAGCCTATGGAGGAGATCCAGGATCATTGAGACCTTGAACTCTCCATGTGCAGCGCTGCTGGCCTCCTGCCAAAGGCGCATCTGCCACGTCGCATTTTGCCCCTCTTCCACGCCTCCAAGATCTCCCCGCTTCCAAGCCTCCAGGACATCGTGACGGTAGTTCATGTACCGGTCGAACACCGCCGCCAGCTGGCCGGCCAGCCCATAAAGGCCGCGGCCACCATGATGCCTTGCATATTCCAGCAGGCGCAGAAGCCCCTCATGGCTCGATGCGGTCCCTCCCTTACCGCCGGCACCCTCTTCCATCTCCTGCAAAAGCGCGAAGAAGAGCCACCGGAGGTGCTCCCTCCCCAGGACCGGAGGGCCTGTCATGTCAGCGGCCCCTGAAGCTCCGGCCCGTGTAGCGGTCCACTGGGAAAGCCGCCAGACGAAGGAACCGGTGAGCATGAACTTCACGTTGGCACAGATGCCGTCTCTCTCCGCCATGCGGCAGGCGAGCCACTGGGCCATCTCCTGATTGTTGACCAGCACGATGTCGGGAGCAAAGGAGAACCGTCTTCTGCGCGCCTCTAGCAGGTCACGCGAAAGCGCCTCTGCCAGGCGTTCCAGCAGATGGGACTGGACCAGCCTTTTGCTTCCCTGCCTTGCGCCGTTCCATCGCTCCTGGCGGCGGCCACAACCTTCTCTCATGGCTTCCATACCCATGCACACGTGACCACTGTGGAACAGTTTGAAACATAGAAACAGCCTTGGACCGATGCATCTGCGCCGGTGAGCCGCACTGCCAACCCTCCTCCTTGACCAAGGGCTACCTCGAAGGCAGTCAATGCAGAGACCCCCTTCCCTCCCCTGAGCCCGTAAACCGCTTTGTATGCCGACTCCTTGGCAGAGAAGATCACAGTCCTGGCCACGGGCAAGGGGAGCTTTGCCGCACCGCGCTCCAGGAAATCGAGCTCCTGGACGGTGAATAGGCGCTCAGCGATTGCTCTGTCCACTCTCCCCCCCTCCTCGATGTCTATACCAATGGCTGCAAAATCGCGGGAATACGCGGCCACTGCGGCACAATACTGTCTCGAATGGGAGATGGAACCCGTGATTCCCGGCGGCCATAGCGGCCTCCCATCCTCTGCCCTGGCCGGAAGGCCTGGCTGCTCCATGCCGAGCCTGGCAAGGGCCTCACCCGCCGCAGCACGGCCGGCAAGGAACTCCCTCTTCCTCTTGTCACACCAGCCGGACACAGGAAGCGCAATGGAATCCCCCACCTTCTTCCATGAATCATCGATCCGCCCAAGAGCCACCGCAGCCCCTTTAACGCGCTCTTCCAGTAAAGTCCTGGCCTCTTCGAACCACTCCATGCACCGAGGATAAAACCCATCTTTCCGGCGGGCAATAGAGAATTAAAACCACGCCCGCGCCCTGGCACCGCCCCTCTTCTCATTTATAATGAAGGGTAATGGAGATCAGGAAAGGAGCCTGTCATGAAATATATAGGAGCTCACGTGAGCACCCAGGGAGGAGTGGAGAACGCGCCGTTGAACGCCATGAAGATCGGCGCCAAAGCATTTGCCCTTTTCACCAAGAACCAGCGGCAGTGGCGCGCAAAGCCCCTCTCGGACCAGAGCCGTGAGGCATTCGCGAAAAACCTGGACGAGAGCGGCATAAGGCCTGATCTGGTACTTCCCCACGACACCTATCTCATCAATTTAGGGCATCCAGACGAGGAGAAGAGAAAGAAGTCGCTGGATGCATTCATAGACGAGGCTATGCGGTGCCAGCAATTGGGCCTTACAAAGCTGAACTTTCACCCAGGCAGCCACCTTCGGGAGATATCGGAAGAGCAGTGCATCGAGAATATAATCGAGTGCATGAACGCAACCATAGAGGCCACCGAGGAGGTTATGCTCGTCATCGAAAACACGGCTGGCCAGGGCTCCAATGTGGGATACAGGTTCGAGCACATTGCAGCCATGATAGAAGGGGTGAAAGACAAAAGACGGGTAGGCGTCTGCTTCGATACCTGCCATGCCTTCGCGGCAGGATACGACCTGAGGACCAGGGACGCCTATGAGGCCACCATGAAGCAGTTCGGCGATATCATAGGCTTCCAGTATCTCGCGGGCGCCCATCTCAACGACGCCAAATCCGCCCTGGGCAGCAGGGTGGACCGCCACCAGAGCATAGGCAAGGGAGAGCTGGGGCTGGAACCCTTCAGATTCCTGATTAACGATCCACGCTTCGACGACATTCCCCTCATCTTAGAGACCATAGACAAGTCTATATGGCCGGAGGAGATAAAGCTGCTCTACGGACTTATAGAAGGCTGACGTATATATGGTGGTCTTGCGACCGTTTTATTTTACTTAATTATCAATTAAGTTATGTTAACACCATAAATCTCTTATTATCTGCAAAAAAATTCTTGACAGGGAGAAAGGATATAGCTATAAATCAAAAAAATTCCATTTGATTTAATTATGGTTGTCGCTATTTGGGAAAAGAATTTCAGGCGGAAGTGACATAGTTTTAATCCCCCGGCGGGGGATTGTTTGTCTTTTTGAAGGGGCTGGCTCCTATCCCTTGGGGCTGGCCTTTTTATTTTTGATGAAGGGAGGTGATACGGAATCTGGTTGGAGGTGCTGGTCTTTTTCAATGTGTGTCCTTCAAAAACGTGGAGGAATGGAGGGTAAGATGTTGAAAAAAGGAATTGCTGTGTTTGCAGGGGCATTGCTCCTATTTGGCTGCACGCAGCCATCGCACAAGGAGGCGGTCAAGGCGCCTGAGGTGGCGCCGGGTGCTACCTATCAAGGTTCAGCGGCGTGTCTGGAATGTCACGAGGACATGGCGGCAGAAAGGAACGTGCACATGAAGCTCGCATCCTTCGAGGTCCCACAAGGAGAGCAGGTGGGGTGCGAGGGGTGCCACGGGCCTGGCTCCGCCCACATAGATGGAGAGGGAGACACCTCGAAGATACTTCGCTTTTCTGAAGGAGGGCTGGAGCCTGAAGAGGTAGCAGGCGTTTGCACCACCTGCCACCAGGTGGGCGACCACATGAACTGGCCTGGATCGGCCCATGCCGAGAACGATGTCTCCTGCACCAAGTGCCACAAGGTCCACGGCAACCACGGGCAAGCCCTGCTTGTCAGGAAGGAGCCAGACCTGTGCGCATCCTGCCATCAGGACGTGGTTGCCCAGGGCTATTTCGCCTCGCACCACCCGGTCAAGGAGGGCAAAATGGGCTGCTCCGACTGTCACAACGTTCACGGCGGATTTGGTGTCTCCATGTTGAGGACCGATGAGCGTCCCAACGACCTGTGCCTCAACTGCCATACGAGGTACCAGGGGCCGTTCGTCTTCGAGCACGATCCTGTCGTGGAAGACTGCATGATATGCCACGAACCCCACGGAACCGTGGCCAACAACCTCTTGAGGCAGCAGGAGCCGTTCATCTGCCTCCAGTGCCATGAGGCCCACTTCCACTCCGCCAGGGCGTCAAACAATGTCATAGACGTTCCGGCACCAGGTGATCCAGCCAACACCATCGCGGCCACGGATCACGGTTTCACCAAGTCGTTCATGACCAAGTGCACCCAGTGCCACTCCCAGGTACACGGTTCCGACCTTCCGTCCCAGACCGTTCCTGGAGCGGGTGCTGGCCTGACACGCTAAGGAGGGGGGTGAGCCATGAGAAAAATAGGCATGATTATTACGGTGCTGGCGGCGGCTTTGTTACTCTCCGCCGCCGCGTTTGCAGAGGATAAGGCCGTCGAGGCCAACATCTCCATAGGAGGCTCTTGGACCCTGGACGACATCGATACCGACGAGGAAGGGGCCAAGGGAACCGAATACATGACCCCTGTGGAGAACAACGCCTACATAGACCTGAAGGGTGACATCAAGGCCGAGAAGGATGGGATAGCCTTCGAGGCGGAAGGACACTACCAGTTCGTGGACGAGCAGGAGTACAAGGCCGGTCTCGACCTGAGGCGGATCTTGACCCTCAAGACCGACTACAACAGATTCATCCACAGGCTTGACCACGACGAGCTCGAAAACCTGGAGGCACACGTCTTCTCCACCACTGGAGCCGGCCTCTTCTATGATTTCAACGGAGACGGCACAAATAACAAGAACGATGAAATCATAGGATCGGCAGCAGTGTATCATAGCGACTACGGAGCCGGTGACGACTACTACCTCATGCGGGCCGAGTGGAAGAACGAGGCAAAACTGCACATTCCGCAGATACCCGGCCTCACCATCGGATTCAACCACCGCTTCGAGGAGCGGAAGGGGCTTGAGCAGGCCCGCACCATGAGCAAGTGCTCCGCGTGCCACGTCGTTGCAGACAGCAAAAGCATCGACGAAGAGACCAACGACTACATGCCCAGCGTGACCTTGAGGACCGGACCGGTGGTCCTCAACTACACCTTCATGCACAGGGAGTTCGACGACCAGAGCGAGGAGATGACCAACATGTACAACGCCCTGGCCGCGAGCCACCTGGGATTCACCAACCGGTTGCAGTTCGACGACAGGACCGGCGCGCTTCCCTATTCCAGCACGCCCGATTCCGAGAAGGACATGCACACCTTCAAGGCCAGGTGGAACGTCAACCGGCACAACACCTTCACGGCCGCGGTCGTCTATTCACAGATCACAAACACCAGCGTCGATGATCCCTATGATCCGCTCAACGGTGGTTACGGGGACGAGATCGAAATGGAGTCCACCACCATGAGCGCCAAGTGGCACAGCCGCATCAGCTCTAACCTGTCCCTGAACGTCCACGGCAGGTATCAGACCATAGACAACGACGAAGTCTACATAGACGTGGTTGACAGGACCAATGGCGATGGCACCACCCTGGGCGACGGCTACGCCACCAGCACGCTGGGCGCCGAAGAGGGGCTGGGCACTGGCTACTGGGACTTCACCAGGCGTTCTGGTTATGACCTCGATCTTACCACCCTGGGATTCGACGTGGCTTGGCGCCCGATGCTCGGCGTCACCATTCGCGGCGGCTACGAATTCCACTACGAGGAGCGCGACAACGCCGAGTATCATCACGTGCCAGACGATACCACCGAGCACTCATTCAAGCTCTCCGGAGACTGGAGGGTAAACAGGACGCTGAAGCTCGGGCTGGCCTACAGGCTGGAACTGGTGGACGATCCCTATTCCCTGGAAGAGGCCGTCTGTACCCCCGATGGTTCCTACGGCGAGTATGGAGGCCCTCCTGGCAGCCTCTACGACTACAGCAGGTCGTACGATCCTGCTATATACAGCCAAAGGGTAGGCTCCAGGTCCAATCAGCCCAACTCTGCCCACGAGTTCAGGTTCAAGGGTTCCTGGATGCCCACCGCAATCCTCAGCGCCAACTTCAACGCCAAATATCGTACCGCCGAGAACGACGACATAGACGGCAACGAGTGGCAGCAGGACCTGTTCACCGGCGGCGTGAACGTCGTGCTGGCGCCCAACGACAAAGTCTCGTTCATGACCGGCTACAACTATTTCAACGACAAATACGAGGCGATGTACTGTATCGCCATATACGACGGCTGAGCCAACCTAATCACAACGGACCAGTTTGGTTCGGAACACACTGACATGGAGTACAGGACCGAGGCCCACACCTTCACCGCAGCCGCCACCTACAAACCTATGGCGAGACTTGGCATGAACGCCAATCTCAGCTACACCAAGGGGCGGGGCAACATCACGGACCTCACCTTCGAAAGCATGTATCCCACTGGAGACGTAAAGCTGGATTTCGACACCAGTTCCATCAATCCCAACCAGCCTTATCTCTATGACGTGGCATATCTCAACGAGATTTCCGACTACTCCAACCTGGACTTCACCCAGTTGGACATCTCTGTTGGGGTAAACTACAGGCTCTCCAAGATGGTAGGGCTGGGCCTAAATTACTTCTATACCGACTTCGAGGATGACGATCCCTATGTTTATGGAGAGCAGGACGTTACCGTCCAGTCCCTCATGGGATTCGTCACCTTCAGCTTCTAAAACGGTCCTAACTGAAAGGATCCTCAGGGAGGGGCACCGGCCCCTCCTTTTTTGTCCCTGGCGGAAACAAAGATGTTGAAATAGTCTTGGAATTGTACGATAACTTAAAAAACCAAAGGACCTGTCAAAGGAGGGAATCGTAATGACTTCAAAAGCTGTCGGTTTCAGGCAAAAAAGTGTGGCGTTGATGGTATTTTTCGCCATGATCGGCGGCCTGCTGGCGCTGACACCGGTCCGCGCCCAGGCCCAGACCAGGATCGTCGTTGTACCGTTCTATACTGAAGAAGGCTCCACCCAGTGGGATTCCAGGCATTACCGCCGCATCCTCGGCTTCATGAACAACCAGCTCGTGCGCCACGGCTTCGAAGTGGTGAACAGGCGTGCTTCCGAGCTCAAGGAAGAGGAATACAACCGCTACATGGAACGCGCCAGGCAGGATTCCGTGCTCGCTTCTGTGGAGATGTGCAAGAAGTACGCGACCGATCTGGCATACATCGTCTGGCTCAGCGTCAAGCGCGAAATGACCCCTGACGGCTACTGCCGTGCCAAGGCAAGGCTCGAGGGCGAAGGGTATGACAGCGCTGGACGCGACTTGGGCGCTGCGGTCTCCAAGACCTTCATAGTCACCAAGCGCGACTGCGATGACGCCATTGCCGAAGTGGAGAAGGAAGTCGCCGACCTCGTCGGCAGGAAGCTCACTGCCTGGAGCGGCGGCCGTGGCGGTCATGTGAGCACTGGCACCAGTGGAGGTTCCTACGGCGGCTCTTATGGAGGCGGTGAAGGCGGTGTGATAAAGCGCCATTCCGATGCTCTGGAAAACGTAATCATGGTGAGGCTGGACGGTGCCACCGAATACGAGATGGCAGAGGTCTTCGGCAAGGTCATCAATACCGCCCGCGGCGTGGTCGAGGCCAAGCGCTACCGCTCCAGGATAGTCCCCGACAATCCCCAGGCATCTGTGGTGATCTGGAGGGTAAGGATAGAAGGCACCGATCCTTTCAGGCTCCAAGCCAACATCATAAAGATGATCAACGATATCCTCGACAGCGGCGGAGAGATAGTGATGAAGGGCGTTCCCTACCGCTATACTGCAGCAGAGGTGGATCTCCTCAAGGGTATCCGTTCCGGGGACTCTTCCAGCAGGGAGATACAGTTCGTGATCGACAGGGAGAGGGCCCGTGACCGCGAGTTCGAGGGCAGGCACGATCCCTACAAGGCCCGTCAGAGGCGCCACTACACCGAGCCCGGTTTCGAGTAGACAGCTAAAAAGACCATGATCAAGGGGGGAGGCGCTGCCTCCCCCACCCCCTTCCCTGTTTCCTTCAGATTTCAGGAGGTCGTCAATGTTCAGCAAAAAAAAGTGTGAGGGAACTGTGCCCGCGAAGTGGATAACTCCTCTCATGCTCTTGTCGATGCTGGCTTTCTTCTCCGCATGCGCACCCACCAATCCTCCTCCACCATACGGAGGCGGGGGAGGTCTCGGGCCATATACCGGCACCGGCACCCGCATCGTCATAGTTCCATTCTACGAGGAGTACGGATATCACACCGCCTATCCCAGGCATTACCGCAGGATCGTAGGTTTCATGAGCAATCAACTTGTGCGCCACGGGTTTGAGGTGGTCAACCCCTGGGCTACTGCTCTCAAGGAGGCGGAGTACAACCGCTACATGGAGCGCAGCCGCCAGGATTCGCCTTATGCCGCCAGGGAGTTATGTAAGCGGTATGCCACGGATCTCGCTTATATAGTCTGGCTCCGGGTCAAGCACAGAAGGACGCCCGATGGAATGTGCAGGGTAAAGGTCCGCATGGAGGGGGAGGGGTATGACAGCGCCGGACGCGACCTGGGTGCCGCGGTATCCAAGACCTTCATAGTCACCCGCGCCGACTGCGACGACGCCATAGCTGAGGCGGAAAAGGAGGTGGCCGATCTCGTGGGAAGGAAGCTCACCGCATGGAGCGGACGGCGCGGCTCCGGTGGCTACCACCGCTCATCTTACCACAGCGGCGCTGGCACTGGCGGCGGTGTCATTGCGCGTCACTCGAATGCACTTGAAAGCCGCATACTGGTACGCCTCACCGGGGCCAATGAATACGAGTTGGCCGAGGCGTTCGGAAAGGTCTTAAATACTGCAAGAGGCGTGGTATGGGCCAAGAGATACCGCTCAAGGATAGTGCCTGACAACCCCCAGGCCTCAGTGGTCATATGGGAGGTCAAGACCAAGGGCACCGATCCATTCAGATTGCAGGCCAACATCATGACCATGATAAACAGGATACTTGACAGCGGCGGCACTGTTTACCTGAAAGGGGTGCAGTACCGCTATTCTCCCGCAGAGATCGACATGCTTAAGGGTATAAGGACCGGTGACTCATCTAGCCGCGAACTCCACTTCGTGATCGACAGGGAGAGGGCCAGGGACCGTGAGTTCGAGGGCAGGCACGACCCCTACAGGGCACGTCCGCGTTCCACACCCAGCTATTACGATCCAGGGTTCGAGTAGATGGAAAGGTGGTGAGATATGCGGTTGCACTTGGTTTCCCTCCTTATTCTGGCCGCAGTCCTGACCGCAGGTTGTGCCGCTCCTCAGCGTCAGGCGGCGTGGACAGCCCCCCCTTCGGATCCCGACTATATAGTCGTGGAGGCCGATGGATACAGTTATCTAGGAGATCAGGACAGGCTAGCCGACGCCCGCTCCAGGGCGAGACAGGATGCCATCCGCAAGGCGGCTGAACAGGGATCGCGCATATTCCTGAGCACTTATGCGCGCGAGGAGTTCGGAGTACTTAAGGAAGACGTCGTGGAAAGGGCGGTGGCCGGTATCCTTACCGACGTCCAGACCCTCATAGATCAGCTCGAGGGGAGCAGGTATCACGTGAGGATCAGGGCCAAGGTCCACAGGAGCGAGCTCGGAGACATACTGCGCTCGTACAACAGGCCCGCCGCGGCGCCACTTCCACCATCATCCGCCGCGTCAGGAGAGGTCACTGTCTCGTTCTACGACTACACTGAGGTATTCATTCCAAGGATATACCGTGTTCTCGCGGCTGCCCCTGGCGTCACCGATCTCAACCGGCTCTGGAGCGGCCCGTCCTCGCTTTCCTATTCTCTGGCCTATTCCGGCCGCCTGGAGAACCTGGAAGATTGGCTAAGGCGAGAGCTTCGGACCTCCTTGGTGGTCCCTTTTCGCATCTCTACCAGCGACGTCCTTAGGAGGATCGACGTATATTTCGACGCCGGATTCGATTGATGAAAAGATCTTTCCGTCCCTGCAGGCCCGGACCCTTGGCATCGTAATTGCTTGATAGGGTCACGGGCCTATCTTATTTTTGCTTGAGGAGATCCGCAGGGACAATGGGTACGAAGGCGTACAAACTCGCTGTAATCACATTGACCGTCGCGCTGGCGGCTTTCCTGATACTACACGCCACCTCATTCGCATCCAAGGGGACCATCACCCTGAACGGCCCTGTCTCTACCAAGGAGTCCAAAGAGGCAGAGAAGGCGTGGCAGAAGATACGCCCATCCATAGAACTCTTCTGGAAACAGGCGGAAGAGAGCCCTACCCTCCTCGCACAGGCCGCTTGGCCGGTAATTCGCAAACTCCGTCGATACATCCGTCAATTTCCAGACTCCCCACACGTTCCCCAGGCATACTATCTCATAGGCCACGCCTACGCCCAGATCTCTTACATGCCAGAGGCCCTTGCCCACTGGAGGATCGTGGCCAACCTCTATCCAAAGTCGGAATGGGCGTCCGAGGCCCTCATGGCAATTCTCCAATACCAGGAAATGACCGGGGAACTGGGCAGAATGGTTCCGTTCTACAAGAAGATCGTCAGTCAATATCCTGACACTGTAGCTGCAAAGGCGGCCTGGATAGCACTTGCGATAGATGCACTTAACCAAGGAAATGTGAAATGGGTGGCGCAACAGACCGCCAAGCTGGAACAGAGCTTTCCCAATCTCTATCTCGAGATCCCCAGGCTCCTGGATCTCAAGGCACGGATCGCGATGGCACAACACAATACGGATAAGGCCCAGGAATACTGGCTCCACTACCTGAATCTCATACAGCAGCCCTATCAGAAGGCGGCGGCCCTTTTCCACATCGCCGAGAGTCTGAAACGGGGCGGAGAGTTCTTGGCGGCCAGGAAATACTATGCAGTTATCGTGCGCGACTACCCGTTTTCCGCCGAGAGTCTCTTTGCGCGGTTCCGCTTGGCACAACTCAAGGAGATGGAACGCCGACGACTGGCCGAGTACATCCCATCCATCATGAAGATCGCACGGCCCGACCCCATGACTGGAAGGATAATGGAAACCATACTGAAGCGCTATCCCAAGCACCCCCTTGCAAAAGAGGTCTTTCTCGAGCTGGCACGATACAGATACAGGGAGATGGAGTGGGCCTTCAGCAAGGGCGACTACAAAAAGGCCTTCCAGATCGCGCTGGCCTTCGCCGAAAGATTTCCGGATACTCCCAGCGCCGGTAAGGTCAAGGAGAAATTGCTTGCCCTGGAGACCCAACTTCTCGCTGACGAAACCCCGCTTCCCCTGCTGCAAGAGATCGCTTCCAAAGGAGCTGCATTTTTGGCCGAACACCCGGACAACAGCTTCGACTCGGCGCTGAGGCCGTTGGTAGGAGAGATTTGGATCGAGGCCATGAAGCGAATGGGCGACGAAGGAAAATACCAGGATGCCCTGGCGCAGTTCTGGAGCTACAGGAGCGCCCTGCCCGGTTATCAACCCAAGAGGTCCGTTGCACTTGGCAGGAGGCTATTGTTGGGGATGGACCGCCTGCTACTGTCAAAAAACGAGCCAGCGCAGCTGATCGACTACCACTATGCGCACGAAAATGAGATAGAACATCTAGAGACACCAGTCCATCTCTCACTGGTAGGACGGGCTTGGCAGGTGTTGAACTGCCCAAGGGCAGCGGAACGCGCATTCTACTCAGCATGGAAAATGGGAGGGATCAATATGGGCGCTGACGGGTTGATCTGGTGGTGTCAATCACTGGTTTCACGGGGCGACATAGCAGGCGCCTCCCTGGTCCGCAGCCTTGCCTCCAGCTTAGAGTTTGACGCATCCCACCGCCTCTCGCTGGCACTGCTGGAGGCCGACATAGCCGCAGGCAAGCATGAATGGGAAAAGGTCCTGGCCAAGCTTGAACCAATACAGGAAAAGCTGAAGGGAAGAGAGAAAGAACGGGCCGAGGAGCTTCTGTTCAATGCCTATGTGGAGTTGGGCCAGTGGAACAGCGCAGGAATGATATGGAGCGCCATTGAGCCAAGATTGCCAGAGAAAAAGAAGATTGCAATGATGACTGAGTGGGGAGACAGGGCCTTGGAACTGGGTTTCGGGGATGAAGCCCTCTCCGTTTACAAGCAGTTGGTGGAAATGACCCAGGCCGCCCCTCCTTATCTCTGGCGTATAGCCAAGGCCAAGACCATGCTCGGCCAACGGGATGCCGAGGAAGTCTGGAAGGCAGTGGCGGCCTCTGGCACCTCTCCATGGAGCGATGGAGCCAGGGCCATGCTGGCAAACCAGAATTTTTGGCAAGGCCCCGCCGCGGCTTTCGCATCCATGCTGAACTCGTCTGAAGCCCCCCAGGGCAACGAGGAGACAGGACCTAGAACAAATGAATAGACACGCCGTGGTCGCAGCCAAGAGAGCAGAGGAGCGCCTGGCACTCCAGAACGAGCTGGAGGCCATGGGCTTCGACGTATCCGCCGCCCATGACGTCAAATCATTGACGGCGCTCTTAAAGGGGAAGGAAGAAAACCCGCCTCTGGTACTCTTTCTCCACGATGGCAAGGAGATGGATGCGGTGAGTTTCCTGGGTGGCTGGGATGCCGCCAATCTCCCGCCCCTTATTGTAATGGCCCCAGACGGGACCATAGAGGAGGCAATAGAGGCCATGAGGGCCGGAGCCTTGGATTTCATAACCCAGCCTTTCAATCCAGAGGTGTTGGGGTTCGCCATAAAACGCTCTTTTTCGGCGGGCATAGGCCGGACCAGGCCCATCGGCGGGCTGCATAAGGAAGGGCATCGCACCATAGTCACCAGGAGCCCTGTTATGAAAAAAGTCCTTGAAAGGGCGCGCCGCGTGGCCAAGAGCAAGGCTACTGTGCTGATACATGGCGAGAGCGGCACAGGAAAGGAACTCATGGCGAGATACATCCACGACCATAGTGACAGATCTGATGGTCCGTTCGTGGCCATCAACTGCGCCGCGCTTCCCGAGACCCTTCTGGAGAGCGAGCTGTTCGGCCATGAGAAAGGCGCCTTCTCCGGCGCACTGGCCAGGAAACCCGGCCGCTTCGAGCTTGCGAACCACGGAACCATACTGCTGGACGAAATCACGGAGATGGTCATCTCGCTTCAGGCCAAGCTCCTCAGGGTTTTGCAAGAAGAGGAGATAGACCGTCTGGGCGGGACCAAGACCATTCCAGTGGACGTCAGGGTTATCGCAACCACCAACAGGGACTGTCTGGCCGCAGTGCGGTCAGGAAAATTCAGGGAGGACCTCTACTATAGGCTCAACGTGATCCCCCTACACCTACCGCCACTCAGGGAACGGCCCGAGGACATCCCCCTATTGGCCGAACACTTCAGGGATGAGTTCTGTTCCCAATACGGTCGCGACCTGCGATTTGCCCCCAGCGTCTTGGAGGCCATGAGCAGGATGGAGTGGCCCGGAAACGTGAGAGAACTTCGAAACGCCGTGGAAAGAGGAGTGCTGTTGGCAGAGGGGAATACCATCGGCCACGATGACATCTTTGATACTGGCACCGAATTTGCTGGAAGTTCTACGACACGAGACGCGGATAGACCGGGCAAGGAGGCTGCCGTGGACACCCAGGTGATGAAGTTGAGCGACATGGAGCGTGAGATGGTCAAGCGGGCCCTGGAGAAGACCAAGGGCAACCGCACCCACGCCGCCAAGCTGCTTGGGATAAGCGTCAGGACCCTGAGGAACAAACTCGCGGAATACAGGGAAATGGGGTTGGTCCTATGAAAACGCTGTTTGGGCATACATTTCAGGTACTCACCAGGGCGGTGCAGCTCAGGGCAAAACGCCATGCGGTGATCAGCTCCAATATAGCCAATGTTGACACGCCTGGATACAAGGCCAAGGAGCTGCCGTTCGAGGAGATCATGAAGAGTGAGTTCTCCAAGCAGACTCCCCCTCCCCTCCCCCTGGAACGCACCGACGAGGCACACATACCTGGTGACCAGGAGGTCACAGGAGATGCCCCTCGGTTGATAAAGGAACGGGGAGTACCCAATGACGTGGACCTGGACGTGGAAATGGCAAAACTCATGGAAAACAACCTACAATACCAGGCCACGATCCAGGCCTTGATCAAGGAGTTCGACATGCTCAAGACAGCTTCAACAGAAGGAGGTAGGGCGTAATGAACCTGTTGACCGCACTCAAGATAAGCGCGCGCGGTCTTAGCGCAGAGCGGACCAGAGTGAACGTCGCGGCCATGAACCTGGCCAATGCCGAGGTCACCAAGACCGTGGACGGCGGCCCATACCGGGCAAAATCGGTGATATTCAGGAGCGAGCCGCTGGACGAGTCTGCGGCAGGAGAGCAGAGACCCTTTATCTCATTCGAGGAGTCACTGGAACAGGAGATCGACAGAATGGAGACGGTCAAGGTGGAGAAGATCGTGGATGATCCCGGTCCCTTCAAGGAGGTATATGATCCCACTCATCCCGACGCTGACGAGAACGGAATTGTCAGATATCCCAACGTCAACGTCATGGAACAGATGGTTGACCTCATGACCGCCCAAAGAGCATATGAGGCCGGAGCCACGGTCATCGACACGGTCAAAAGCATGGGGGCAAAGGCCCTGGAAATTGGCAGATAAAGGTTGATCTCACAGGAGAAATGCCATGAAGGTGACTGGCATAGGCGCTTACGAACAGCTCCAGAAGGCAACGGCCAAGAGCGGAGCTGGCGGAAACAAACCGCAAGGCTTCGGCGAGATGTTGGAGAAGGCGGTTGGTAAGGTAAACGAGAATATCCTGGCCGCCCAGGATATCTCAGAGAGGCTTGCCAAGGGAGAACCGGTGGACATCGCCGACACCATGATAGCCATTTCCAAGGCCGACGTCTCGTTCAGGCTGCTGATGCAGGTGAGAAACCGGGCATTGAGCGCATATGAAGAGATCATGAGGATGCAGTTCTAAGCGGGGAGCGTGAGACATGGCTACAGCAGCGGAGACCGTAGAACAAATAAAGGGGCTCTACCAGAACCTGTCCTCCCAGCAGAAGCTCATAACAGCAGGGGTGCTCGTCCTTACGCTTGCGGCCTTCGCAGCCCTTCTGATATGGGCCAACAGCACCGACTACAAGCCCCTATACACGGGCCTTTCCCAGGAGAGCGCATCGGAGGTTGTCCAGTATCTCAAGAAGGAGAAGATACAATACAAGCTATCCAACGGAGGAGCCACCATCCTGGTTCCAGCCGAACAAGTCTATGACGTGAGGCTCATGCTTGCCAGCGCGGGTCTTCCAAAGCACGGCGGAGTAGGTTTCGAGATATTTGACAAGAGCAAGTTAGGAGCCACTGATTTCGTGCAGAAGGTCAACTACCTCCGGGCATTGCAGGGAGAGCTGGAAAGGACCATCTCGCAGTTTCCAGAGGTCGAGTACGCCAGGGTCCACATCGCTCAACCCAAGGAGTCCCTCTTCGTGAGCGAGCGCCGGGACCCCACGGCATCGGTTGTGCTGAAGCTCAAACGCGGCAAATCCCTGGATATCTCTCAGGTCAAGGGGATCGTTCATCTGGTAGCCAGCGCGGTTCCCAGGCTCTCCAAGGAAAACGTGACCGTGGTGGACACCGACGGCGAGATACTCTACGACTCCACCATGGACAAAAAGGATCTCTACAAGCTCACCAACGCCCAGTTAGCCTATCAACGGAGCCTCGAAACCTATTACAAGCACAAGATACAGAGCATGCTGGAAAATGCCCTGGGTCCTGGAAAGGCCATAGCCAGGGTCTCCATCGAAGTGGATTTCGACAGGACCACGGTCAACGAGGACCGATACGACCCCGACGCCTTTGCGACCAGAAGCGAGCAGAAACGGAGCGAGATCGTCAGGGCCCAAGAGCCCGGCGGCATCCCTGGAGTGAAGGGAGGTCTTGCCGACAAATTGCAGGGCAATGTGGGTCAGGGAAGTCAAGCTGCCATAAAGCAGAAACAGGAGACCATAACGAACTACGAGATCACCAGGGTACAGAGAGAGGTCAAGGGCGCTGTCGGCAAGATAAAGCGGATATCCGTTGCAGTGATGGTGGATGGTGCTTACAAGAAGAATGGAGAGAAGGTTGAGTACGTCCCCAGGTCCGAAGAGGAGATGGGTCGGCTGAACCAGATCGTCAAGGCGGCAATGGGATACGACGATGCCCGCGGCGACGAGGTCAGCGTGGTCAATCTCCCCTTCTCGGCCCCCAAGGAGCAGAGGAGGACTGTGGATCAGCTCGTGGACATAGGTGTCAAGCTGGCAAAGCCTATAGCCAACCTGGTGATAGCCCTGCTGTTCATTCTGGTGGTGCTCCGGCCGCTGCTGACCAGGTATGTCCTCAAACCCCAAGAGGCCGAGACCCTGCCCGAGGAGTTGGCCCATGCAGTGACCGGAGAGGAGGCAGTGGCCCTGGAAGAGGCCCCCATCATAGAACCTGGTCCCAGTGCCCAGGAGGAGCTACAGACCCTTGCCTCCAACTACCCGGAGAGGGCCGCTGCGCTGATAAAGATCTGGCTCAGGGAACCCGTAGAGGAGGGATAAGAGATGGCCCAGGCAGCCGCGCCCCCTGTCTTGCCGACTACCGGCCCCTACAAGGCCGCTATCTTCCTAATCGCAATGGGAGAGGAGTTCACCGCGGAGGTATTCAAGCACCTCAACGAAGAGGAGATCAAGAAAGTCTCCAGCCTCATGGCCCAGATCAACGCTGTGCCTGGAGACGCGGTGGAGAAGGTCCTGGCAGAGGTCAGGGAGAAGATGGGCGTGGTGCAGGGCGAGGTGGCGGTGCCGGTGGAGGAATTCCTCAAAAAGGTGCTCTTCAACTCGATGCCCGAGGAGCAGGCCAAGAAGATCTACGAGGATATTATGCGCCAGCTCCATCCCTCTACCTTCCAGAAGCTCTCTTCGCTTGAGCCAAAGGTGATAGTAAACTTCCTGAAGAACGAGCACCCCCAAACCATAGCCGTCATACTGGCCCATCTATCTCCCGAACTCTCGGCGGCGATCTTGGAGGAGCTTCCGGAGAGGCTCCAATCCGACGTAATGATAAGGATCGCCAAGCTGGAAAAGATTAATCCCGAGATAGTGGCGGAGATAGACAAGGTATTAGAGGAGGAGCTCTTCTCGGTAGAGATGACAGACGCCACCAAGGTGGGTGGGGCCGAGAAAGTGGCCGAGATCCTGAACAACGTGGACCGCAATCTCGAGGAGAGCCTGCTCGAGAACATAGAGGAGTCGTCGGAAGACCTGGCCGAGGAGATCAGGAAGCTCATGTTCAAGTTCGAGGATCTGCTCCAGGTGGACGACACCGCAATAATCGCAATCTTGAAGGAAATAAGCACCGAGGAGCTCAAGCTGGCGCTGAAGGCGGTGCCAGACGAGTTGAGGGACAAGTTCTTCAACAACATGTCGGAACGCGCAGCCACCATGCTGAAGGAAGACCTCGAGGTGATGGGGCCGGTGCGACTAAAAGACGTGGAACAGGCACAACAGGGAATCATAAAGGTGGCCAAGCGGTTGGAGAGCGAAGGCAAGATAGTCCTCGGCGGCAAGGGAGGCGAAGAGGTCCTTGTCTAAGGTCATCAAGGCACACAAGTCGCTGGAGATGGAGATCAGGCGGCTCTCGCTGCCAGAGACGGCGGGTGAGGGAGATGCCCCAGAGGAGACTGGGCCTGCCGACTTCGCATCGCTGATAGACCTGATCGGAGGTGAGGATGAGGGAGAGGCCCCTGCCCCCTCCGACTCCACACCAGAGGCATCTGGCGAAGAGACTAAGAAATCCCCTCCTGACCCGGTTGAGCTTGCCAGGAAGGAGGCAGAGGCCATCCTGAAGAAGGCCCGGGAAGAGGCGGATGTCCTAGTCAAGAGGGCCAAGGAGATGGTGGAGCACTCCAGGCAGGAGGCCGAGCTGCTGGAGAGCAAGGCATACGAACAGGGGTTCGAACAGGGCAAGAAGGATGGCGAGGAGCTGGGAAGGAAACAGCTGGAGGTAGCTGCACAGAGGCTCAACAGTGTCATCGAGGCCATACGGAGCCAGGGCGTCTCATTTCTCAACAAGTATGAAGGGCAGCTTATAAAACTGACTATGGAGGCAGTCCACCGTATCGTGCTGAGGCAGATAGAGCTCGATCCGAGCCTGGTCATAGATGCACTGAAAGGAGCCTTCGAAAAGGTCATCGAGGGGAGCAAGATAAACATCCATCTCAATCCCAAGGACGTGGAGCTGGTCACCGAATTCCTGACCAGGGATCAGGAGCTTGCGGCGTCACATCCTGTCGATGTCATCCCAGATCCCTCTATCAGCCAGGGCGGCTGCCTGGTGGAGACCGAATTCGGCCTCGTGGACGCCACTGTGGAGACAAGGATAGAAGCCGTACGCCAGGAGATATCCAAGATTCTTAAAGAAAGGACAGGTTATTCACTTTAGCCGCTGGAGGCCTTCATGGAATCTGCCGAATCCAACACCCTGCCTGAGAGCGAAGAGCTTGACCTGGCACCATATATAGACTCACTTGCCGCGATCTCATCGGTCCGCTCTTGCGGAGTGGTGAAAAAGGTGATCGGAATGGTCCTGGAGAGCAACGGCCCTGGTGTGCCCGTGGGAGGACTTTGCGAACTCGAGGGAGAAGATCGGGGCATTCCGGCAGAGGTGGTGGGTTTCAGGGACGACAGGCTCCTGCTCATGCCCCTGGGAGAGATGCGCGGGGTAAAGCCTGGGAAGAAAGTGTGGGCCATGAAGTCCGATGCCGAGGCCCCTGTGGGAGAGAGGCTGCTTGGGCGCATAATCAACGGCCTCGGAGAACCCATAGATGAAAAGGGGCCGCTGGTCCCGGAGACCCACTATCCCCTCTATGCGGAACCGCTCAATCCCATGTACAGGCCCAGGATAGACAGCCCTATAGACGTAGGGGTGCGCGCCATCAACGGCTGCCTCACCCTGGGCAAAGGACAGCGCATCGCCATCATGGCAGGTTCAGGTGTGGGCAAGAGTACCCTCCTGGGCATGATAGCCAAGAACACCACTGCTGACGTGAATGTTATCGCCCTCATAGGTGAACGCGGCAGGGAGGTCAAGGAGTTCATTGAGAGGGACCTCGGTGAAGATGGCCTGCGCCGCTCGGTGGTGGTGGCGGTCACCTCGGACCAGCCGCCACTCATCAGGCTGAGAGGCGCATTCCTGGCCACGGCCATAGCCGAATACTTCAGGGACAGGAACAGTGACGTCATTCTCATGATGGACTCTGTAACGCGTTTTGCTATGGCCTACAGGGAGGTGGGCCTAGCCATAGGTGAACCGCCTACATCCAGGGGATACACCCCTACGGTCTTCACCCAGTTGCCAAGGCTGCTGGAACGTGCCGGCACCAAGAAGGGGGCTGGTTCGGTCACTGGCCTCTACACCGTCCTGGTGGAGGGGGACGACATGAACGAACCCATTGCCGATGCGGTCCGGTCCATCGTGGACGGCCACGTGGTACTCGACAGAAATCTGGCGCACCAGGGTCATTATCCCGCCATCGACATACTCTCCAGCGTCAGCAGGGTCATGAAAGATATCGCTGCTCCAGGGCAGTTGCAGGCCTATCAGAAGCTGATCGACGTGGTATCCACCTACAGGAGGGCGGAGGATCTTGTAAATCTCGGAGCCTATGTCAAAGGTTCCAATCCTGGAATAGACTTTGCTTTAGAAAAGATAGACGCGGTCAACGCATTTCTTAGGCAGCAGGTTGATGAGGCCGTATCGTATGATGAGAGCATCGAGCAGCTCATAGCCCTTTTCCAGTAACGAGAGGAGCCCGCAATGGCTTACAAGTTCAGGCTGGAGGCAGTCAGAAACGTCAGGGAGCGTCTATTGGAGGCGGCCAAGATGGAGCTTGGAAGGGCCTTGTCCGGACTTGCCAAGATAGAGCGGGAACTTCGGCTCCTGGAAGAGCATGTGAGGCAGGAGCAACAGCGTTTGGCCAGCGATATGGAAAAGGGGATCCTGGCCTACGAATATCAGACGCGGACCCAGATCCTCGCCAATCTCAAGGGCCTGCTGAGCAAGAAGGAGAGGGAAAAGGAAAAGGCGCAAAAACGGGTGGCAGATAAGAGGAGGCTCCTGGAAGAGAGATATATGGGAAAGGAGCTCGTGGAGCGGCTCAGGGCCAAGGACTACGACGCCTATCTCAAGGAGGTCGCAAGGAAGGCCCAGGCGGAAATGGACGATCTCGTCTCCATGAGACGGCTTCAGAACACCGTCCTTGACGAGGTGGCGCGATGAGGATGGACAGGCCACCTGTTTTCCTCCGGCTCCTCCTGGGCGTGGGTGGGCTCAAGATCCTCCTCGCAGTGCTATTCCTTTTCACTCTGCATCCAGTGGAGCTGCTGGCCGTTGCAGACAAAGGAACTACGGATGCAAGGCCATCACCTCCCCTTCTCTCGGATAAACGGGACGATGCGCCCGCCATCACGACTTCAAAGGCCGCGGAGATACTCCTTACCAGGATACGCCGTCTCAAGGAGAGAGAGGCGGATCTGGACCAGAGGGAGAAGAACCTGGAGATGCTGAAGAGCGAGATAGAAACCAAGATCAAGGAGTTGAAACGGCTCCAGGCCGCCCTGGAAAGCACCGTTGGCCAGGCAAGGGCACAGGAGAACGCGAGATTTCAGCATCTCGTGGGTGTCTACAGCGCCATGCAGCCGCAGCGGGCGGCTACTCTGCTGGACAAGATGGAGGACAAGACAGTAGTCAAGATATTCTCTCTCATGAAGAGCAGGAAGGTTGCAGCCATACTCGCCCTCATGGATCCCGACAAGGCAGCCAGGATCAGCGCAGCGCTCACCAAGAGGAGCGCCCAATGACTCTAACGCAGGAAGCCAGCTATCTTGCTTCCCACGTACTCCATGACTGCGCGGTCCGACTCCAGCCTCTCCCAGATCCCATGAAGCACCTCGTATCTCGAGGGGAGGCCGTCATGCAGCTCCACCAGGACGAATCCCTTTGCCTCCATCCCGAACCGGGCCATGCCAGCGGCGGCAGCCCTTCCCTTCAAGGCCTTGAACTCCAGCCTGCCAGCGGCCAACTCTCCTGGAAAGCGCGTCTCCATCTCCTTTTTGCAGAGCTCGACCAGCCGTGAGCAGGCCGCTCACGGACCGCCGCTGTCTAAGTAGTAGAGTACAATCTTTCCCTGCCCCTGGGCGGTTCCCCAGGCGGAAATGGCAAGTATGCACAAGACCACCGACAGGGCCGGGAAGAGGCGGCGCCGCATCTACTGCCTTCCCATAGAGCCGGCGCCTATCCTTGCATTTATAGGTGCAGTGAGGTCGTAGGGGGAGTCCAGGGGCCTGCCATCGCGGTCCACGAGCCGCTTCGAAGATATGGCGACCTCTCCGGCCGCAAAGGCCCGCATGGTCTCGACGATGAGGGGAAGCTCCCGCTTCACCCCCTCCTCCCTGATCTTGGCGAACAGGGGGAGCGTCTCGCCGTACTCCTTCTTCACTCCCTCCATCCCCAGCCTCTTCCTCTCTGCCTCGAACTCCTCCCAGAGCGGATCGAAACCCGCTCCCTTGATGGGAAAGGTACAGAAGGTCACAGGCGGACCCTGGTCGAGCTCAGGAGTGACCAGGTGCATCATGACGCCGGTCTCGCCGGCCCCCGTCTCCAGCAGCTCCCAGATCACCTCCTGCCATGTCCCCGCCGGCCCGCCCGGCGCGGCGGGATGGAGGTTGACGATGTCGAGCTCGGTGCACGCCTCGGCGCTCACGACCCACATGTAACCGGCTAGTATAACCAGACCAGCGTCCGCCCCAGGAATCATCTCCAGCACCTTCTCGTGGTATCGACGGCGCCAGGCATCCCTGTCCCTGGATCTGAGATCGGGCATGAATCCCTTCGCCGAGAGCGAAAAAACCTCTATGGACTCGGCCTGGGCCATCTCAATTAGGGTGTCGCTGAACCTCCCCTCTCCCCTCTCCCTGGAGACGAAAAGATACCTGATCCTCCCTGGAATAACCCCTCTCTCAATGTTGTAGAGGGCCTCGCGCAGCAGTTCAACCGCTGCCTCGTCCCTGCCGGTACTCCACCATCCGAAACTGAACATGACCGTCACTCCTGCATCCACTTCTTCTCCAACGTCTCCAAGCGTAAGCGCCAATCGGTGGACTCCATCCAGAGCCTTCCGTAATCGGCTATGGCACATGAGGCCACCGCGTGGCCAGCGGCCAGTGCCTCCTCTATTCCACGTCCCTTCTTTACGGCGTGGAGAAAGCCGGCGTTGAAGGCATCCCCTGCCCCCGTGGTGTCAACGACGGACTCGACCTCGTTTGCAGGGGCGTCCACTCTTCCACCGCGCCAGTAGCAAGAGGCCCCGGCCCTCCCCATCTTCACCACCACTACAGGCATCGGTATAGGCCAATCGCCTCGGAAAGGGGCCAGAGCCTCAAGCGCCAGCGCCGCTCCACCCTCCACCTCGCCCCTTCCAAACAGCATCTCCAGCTCGGTGGCCGTCACAAAGAGCATGTCAGTGCGCGCAAGGAGTTCCTTCAGGGCATCTACCCCTTTGGCGGCATACACCTCGCCTGGATCAAAGCTCAATACCTGATCCTTGCACATATATACCACCACCTTCTGCTGCAGCTCCAGCCCCTCGTCCTGAACAAACGATGAGAGATGGACCACGCCCGCTTCCCTCAACACCCGCTCGGCAGCCTCTTCCAGGGAAAACCGGAGGCCTGAGGCCGGAGAGAGGACCAGGGCCCTGTCTCTTGCCCTCCTCTCCAGTACCACCAGACACACGGCCGTATCCCCTCCCCTGCTCACCAAGGACATCTCCACTCCATCCATAGAGCGGAGGACCTGCTCTCCCGCCTGGTCCTGGCCGAGGGCCCCAGCGAATGCGGTCCTCCATCCCATGGCCCTCAGAACGGCGACGGTGTTTGCGGCAGAACCGCCTCCAGACCGTGCCATCATCCTTCCCTTTCGATCTAAAAGCTCCACAAGCGCGGCGATTTGCTCCCTTCCACATACGACCTCCCTGCCCGGGGCCAAATCCACCACCGGGGCCAGTTGGGCCAGGTCGTCCACCTCATAAACGAGATCGAGATTCAAGGCACCGATGCCTAAAAACTCTATCATTCTTCCCC
>WFVQ01000107.1 GCA_015491585.1 Deltaproteobacteria bacterium | reverse complement strand
TCCATACACTCCTCGATGGGCGGCGTCGCGCGGCTGGATCGAAGGTTTCCAGTTCCATTGCCCAGTGGCTTTGAATTCTTTTTCGTGGATCGGCTATTTTCACTGGAGAAATCCTATGATCCAAGTTGTGGTCTCGACGCTGACCTTTTCGATATGGAGGCCTACTGGCTGGCATCCATATTCCAGGAATGGGGGATCTGGTTTTCCGTGTTGAAGATGGTGACCGATTATGGGGGCCTTGAGGCCAATGAGGGCTTCAGGTCGCGGTTGCCGATGCTGAGATCCGGGGTCAAGAGCCTCCTGGGATGTCTTGCTGGCCCAGAGGGGCTGGATTTCTCTGTGGTGATCCCTGTACACAACCGTCCCCATCGGGTCAGGAAGGCGGCGGAGAGTGTGATGCGCCAGGAGATGACGCCCCTGGAGGTGGTGGTCGTGGACGACGGCTCCGATCCTCCTATCCAGATCGATAGGGATGGGGTGGTTCTTGTGCGTTCCAATCGCAACCAGGGCGTATCCTGGGCCAGGAATGCGGGTGTGCAGAGGACGAGAGGCAGGTGGATAGCCTTCCTGGATTCCGACGACGTCTGGCTTCCCGAAAAGATGGCCTTACAGGCCCGTTATCTCTCTCTTTATCCCTTTTACCAGGTGGTCCAGTCGGAAGAGATATGGTACAGGCACGGCAGGAGGGTGAATCCCTGCAGACACCACATGAAGCATGAGGGTTGGATATGGGAGGCCAGCCTGGAGAGATGCATGATATCCCCTTCGTCCGTACTTATCAGGCGGGAGTTGCTGGAGAGAGCAGGCGGGTTCGACCAGCGCCTTCCTGCTTGCGAGGATTACGATCTCTGGCTGAGGATCTCCAGGCACCATCCCGTGGGCCTGGACAAGAGGCCAGGAATCGTGAAGTATGGCGGCCACCAGGATCAGCTTTCCAGGAGATATCCTGCAATGGACCGTTTCAGGCTTTTCTCTCTCTGCAAGGCCCTGGCTTCAGAAGAGGAACCAGAGTTCAAGGAGCGCCTCAAAAAGGCCGCCTTGGAAAAGCTGGAGATCCTGTTTGCCGGAGCCGTGAAGCGGGACAATCATGGCGTGGCCGATCTCCTGCGGATGTTGGCACGAGAAGTGGAGAATGAGATATTGGAGGAGCCTCCTGAATGGTTGCTGAACGAATCCCTGTTCCGGAGATAAGGAGTGATGACTCCCTATTCCAGCCGTTTCCGTGGAGGCGCGGTCTGGAATGCGGGCAAGGGCTCATGGAGTCCATTGCGGCGTTGGGCCTGCTGGAGCCGGTGGTGTGTTATCTGGGCAGCGATGGCCTCCACCTCCTTCACGGCTTCCGCCGTCTCGATGCCGTCCGCCGTCTGGGCTGGGTGGAGGTGGATGGGATCGTGCTGCCCCTGGAGCAGGCGGAGAGGGCGGCAGAGCTGTTCCTGCTCCTGCGTGCCGGCGAGGCTGAACAGAGCGGGGCCGCAAGGGCCTTGATATACTCTGCATGCAGTAGGTTGGGGCTTCCGTCCCAGGCCCTATTTTCGCTATTCTCTTCCATACTGCATATAGAGCTCCATGACACAGTGGTGGAGATGCTTCTAGAAGTCGCCGCTCTTCCAGGAGAAATTCTCTCTTTCTGCCACTCCAAGTCCTTTTCACTCAAAAAATGTCACCGCCTCTGCACATACGGCGAGGAGTTGTTATTGGCGGTGCTGGAGATATCCAAGAGGGTGCCCATGAGCGCCTCCCTCTTCCAGGAGAGCCTCTCGTGCTTCCGCGCCCTTATCCGGCGGGAGGGGCTTCAATTGGAGGCCATCCAGAACGAAGCCATGACTGTGTTGGAGCATGGCGAAGGAAGCCTGAGAAAATATAAGGAGTGGCTCAGAGATCGGGCCAATCCCATTCTCACCAAACGGCGTCAAAGGCTCGATTCCTTGGCGAGACGCCTCTCCCTGCCTGAGAACGTGGAGGTCAGATGGGATCCATCACTGGAGCGCCACGAGCTGTTGTTTTCCGTTTCTATTGAGAGGGTGGATCAGATGCGTGAGGCCGCCCGTCTCTTCGGGCGCGAGCGTATGTCAGCCGTGGTGGCCTCGATGCTGGAGCAGCTCTGAGCGATGTCGTTGAAGTTCAGCAAAGTAGTAGTAGAGGAAGGGCTGAAATGGGACGGCTGGCGCGGCCTGCTCCCAAGGATTGATCCTATCGACCCGGCTGGCCGCGCAGAGGGTCGGACGGACCACCGGAAAGGGAAGCAGGTGTTGCGCCTGGCCCGCCACAGAGGACGCGCGCTTCGCCACTGTCTCTCCAGGAGCAGCGAATATTGCTGCTGCAACACCTATGTATTCGGCCATATCAGCAACTGTCCGTTCCAGTGTTCCTACTGCTTTCTCCAGTACTACCTGAATGACCACGCCGTCACCGTTTACTTCGGGCTGGATAGGCTCATGGAAGAGCTGGAAAGGGCCCATGAAGAGATGCCCTGGCGCTTTTTCAGGGTCGGGACATGGGAACTGGGCGACAGCCTTGCCCTCGAACCTCTGCTCCCACTTGCCAAGGAGTTCGTGGAGACCTTCGCCTCTCTCGATTACGCCCTCCTGGAACTCAAAACCAAGTCGGCGTCGGTTGGGTCTCTCTTGGAGGCGGATCACCGGGGGCGCACCGTGGTCTCCTGGACCGTCAATCCCCAGGAGGTTATAGAGGCAGAGGAGAGAATGACGGCGAGCATGGACGAGCGTTTGGACGCCATGCTTGCAGTTGCGCGGGCCGGCTACCTGATTGGGTTGCACTTCGACCCCATGATAGCCTATCCTGGATGGGAGGAAGGCTATCCGGCCCTGGCCGGTAGGCTTCTGGCTGCTTTGCCCCAGGAGCAGATCGCCTGGATCTCCATTGGAAGTCTCCGCTTTCATCCAGAAATGAAAGGGATAATGGAACGCAACTATCCCTGGAGCAGGGCCGCGGATGCGGAGATGGTGGCAGGGCCGGACGGAAAACAGAGGTATGTCAAGCCCCTTCGCCTCGAGATGTACACGACCTTGTACCGCGCCATCGAGGCCAACAGGAGAGCACCTTTCTTGGTCTATTTCTGCATGGAGCGGTGGGACGTGTGGGAGCGGGTTATGGGCTTTCATCCTGCAGGGATAGGGGAGCTGGATTATATGTTCGCCAGTTCGCTCCACTCCCGGTTCCCCGGCCTGGTGCATTGTCCGCCCGACCTGAAGATGTATCTGGAGGGCTGGGATCAATGATTGCGGAGAATAATGGGAACAAGGCGTTTTCTGGATTGGTACTCATACCGTGGGCAGAAAAGGGCTGTGTTGTGATAAGGAGCTGAACATGCAGGTGATGAACAGGGATAGCGGGCCGTTTGATGACCAGCGGCCAGGCACTTCGGGTTTGCGCAAGCGGGTCTCGGTGTTCGAGGATACCCCGGGATATTTGGAACACTTCGTCCAGTCGGTATTGGAAGTGGCAGAGGTGGGCGAAGGCCCCATCCTGGTGGGCGGGGACGGCAGATATTATAACGACAAGGCTATAAAGGCCATCCTAAGGGTGGCGGCAGGCAATGGCGTGAAGCGGATCGTCATCGGGCGGAACGGTCTCCTCTCCACCCCTGCGGCCTCTTGCGTCATAAGAAAGAGGGGCATGAAGGGAGGATTCATACTCTCTGCCAGCCACAATCCAGGGGGGCCCGGCGGCGACTTTGGAATCAAGTTCAATACAGCCAACGGCGGCCCTGCTCCTGAGCGGATCACCGAGGCCATCTATGAGAGAAGCGCCAAGAGGAGGGGATATAAGGAGGCGGATATCCCACTGCCTTCATTGGACATTCTGGGGCCGACCGAGGTGGAGGGAGTAGAGATAGAAGTTATAGACCCCCTGGAGGATTATGTGGGGCTTATGGAGTCTCTATTCGACTTCGACCTCATCTCTTCTCTCTTCGCCTCGGGCTTTACCATGGTCTTTGACGCCATGAACGCGGTCACCGGGCCGTATGCGGAGGCGATATTCAGGGATAGGTTGGGTGCAGGAAATGGCTGCGTGGTGAGGTCTGCTCCCCTGCAGGACTTCGGCGGTATCCATCCAGACCCCAACCTAACCTACGCATCGGACCTGGTGGAACTGATGTTTTCGGAGCAGGCGCCAGACTTCGGCGCCGCGTCAGATGGCGACGGAGACAGGAACATGATTCTCGGCCGGGGTGTTTTCGTCAGCCCCAGCGACAGCCTGGCCATCTTGGCCGCCAACGCCTATCTGGTCAAGGGATACAGGAAGGGGCTGGCAGGTGTGGCCCGCTCCATGCCGACCAGCAGGGCCGTGGACCTGGTTGCCCAAGAGCTGGGTATCCCATGCTTCGAGACCCCAACCGGCTGGAAATTTTTCTGCAATCTCCTGGATCATGGCAGGATTACGCTATGCGGGGAAGAGAGTTTCGGCACTGGTTCGGATCATGTCCGGGAGAAGGACGGCATCTGGGCGGTGCTCTTCTGGCTGAATATACTGGCCGCCACGGGCAGAGGGGTCGCCGATATAGTTTCGGCCCATTGGAAGAGGTTCGGAAGGGTGTTCTATACACGTCACGACTACGAGGGGCTGGACCCGGACGCGGCGGCAGAGGTTATGGCCGGGCTGAGGAAGAGGCTTCCATCTCTGGCTGGAGCAACGGCCGGCACAATGGAGATC
>WFVQ01000106.1 GCA_015491585.1 Deltaproteobacteria bacterium | reverse complement strand
GGTGGCCTTCGTATGCATGCCAGGTGGTTTCGGCACCTTGGATGAGTTCTTCGAGGCGGTTACCCTGATCCAGACTAGGAAGGTGAGCCCTGTGCCTGTCGTGCTGGTTGGCACCGATTTTTGGAAGGGGCTGGTAAACTGGATGGAACAAGAGTTGCTGAGAAGAAACCTTATCTCCCCTCAGGACCTGTCCATTTTCACGGTGCTGGACGATCCCTACCAGGTAGTGGATTTCATTAAGAACTACCACTTAACTTCAACTACAGGCGAGTGAATCAGGCTTGCAGATCAATCAGCATGAAAGGCATGAATCTTCCGTCGAGGGAGGAATCTGGGACATCCTTGATTTCGCCCCAGGCATCTTTCACGAATCCATCCAAGTGACCGGCCACCCTCTTCGCCTCAGCAGGTTCCAGCACTCCTTCCAGCAGGGGCAGCACCTCCTCTTCGGTGGAATGAGGGAGGCTTGAGAGCACTTTCTTGACTTCGGAAAGCCTCGAGGCCGGAACCGGATTTATGCCCGCCTCTCCGTTCAAGCGGTGGGAGACCAAAGCGGTTAACAGGGCCTTGGGCCAGGTGAACTCTGTTGCATCCTTTAGGTTCATGCGTTCCCATTGGAAACAGGAGTCCCACTGGCTCCAGTGGGGAATCAGCCGCTGGAACAGCTTGGCCCACGCCGTTATCTCCCTGATCAAGCCCTCTAAGCCGGCCAGCCGGGCCAAGGATGGCTCCTCTCTCAACTGTTGGGGCAGAGCAGGGGTGCGCCAGTCCATCTGCTCCAGGGCCTCTCTCCACTCGTCAGGCAGCGGCCACATCTCATCAGGTATCAGTCCTTCCTGGATCAGCCGCCCTATCTTTTTCTTCAGGGCCATGATCCTGGATGTGGCGATCCTGACCAGATCTTCCACCACCCTCGTGGCGAGAACGGCCTCCCTGGGTTCATGAGACCTTTCCCGCTCCATCTCAAGTCCCATGTTGAGAAGAGAGGTTGTGTCACAGAGGATTTCACGGAGCCGTGACGGATCGTCCAGGTCGGTGCGCTGGGCCACGAGCAGCTTGTTTGCCGCGGCGGTCCACTGCCAGAGCACCTCTTCCAGCAACGGGGAACCGGCCAGGCCCGAGACAGCCTCTGATACCGCGGGAGCCCTCTCCACGTTGTACAGCGTGGGCACGAAGGGCTGGATCAGCTCCTCGTACGGTTTGGATCCGGCGCAACGCGAGGTGTTCCATTTTCTCACCTTGCCCCCTGGGGGAGGTGTGAATATCTCCAGGGATTCGAAATATTCTGGAATGCCCCAGTCGCTAAGGCGGCTGGTGCGCCAGCGGTAGGCCGTCTCCAGGGTCTCGAAGGAGGTCTCTTCAAGTATGGTCTCCATGACGTCACGGTACGTTCCAGCATCTCCAACGAGGAGATTGAGGCAATTCATGAAAAGGGGAGAGAGCTTTTCCTGTCTGAATCCAATGTAGTAGCTGTTGTCAACGGTGAAAGGATTCAGGAGATCCTGTGCCTCCTGGGGATCCATGTCGTCTGGCCGTTTCTGTACCGCGATGAAGGGCCTCAGCATACATGGGAGCAGGGCCTCGTCCTGCCGGGTTATCCACTTCGCCCACTCCATGAAGATTGCGGGATCAGCCTCCAGCATCATGAGGAGCCATGCCACCACCTTTTCGGGCCTGAGAGCATCCCTGTCCCAAAGGTCGAGGTCAAGTGCGAATTGGAGCTGCTCCAGGGGCATATATGGGAGGAGGAGCACAGCATTCTCTGGCCCGGCAGCCTTCAGGGTCCAGAAGAGCTCCTCTGCCGGCATGGAGGCCAGCACAGCAGCTATATCGGGAGCACATATGATGATCTCATGGCGTTTTTCCCAGGGGGCGAAGAGAATACATGCCATCTGATCCCCTGGGGCCATCTCTCTAAACAGCTCTTCCCTTTCCGTCTTAGGGAGAGAGAGGAGCCTCTCCACCTTTTCATTAATCAAGTCCATTCTTCCTCGTGCCGATCAAAATTTTAGCATCTTATCCTGGCATAGCGGCCGGATTTTGGATCCCGGGCCCCTGGAGGCACGGTGGAAGATAATCACCAACAAGGTCCTGAACAACCTCTTCCGGTCTATCTGGTGTCAGGTCCGCCGGGAAACGGGTCGCCGTTTTTCCTGAAAGCTGCTATTCTTCCGTTCAACGGCTGCGGGAGGCACAGGTTACAGGCGATGGAAGAGTGGGGAAAGATACGGATATTGATAGCCGAGGACGAGGTTCGGGTAGGCGACCTTTTGACGGAGATCCTCGCCAAGGATGACAGGGACATAACCATCGTGAACGACGGCAGGCAGGCCATAAACGAGATGGATTCGTCCCATTACGACATCCTCATTACCGATCTCAACATGCCAGGGGTCAACGGCATGGAGGTCATACGGCATGCCAAGAGGGTCAATCCCAACATCTTAGTAATCATAGTGACGGGTTACGCATCCCTGGAATCGGCCATCCAGGCGGTGAAGGAGGGTGCCTACGACTACATCAGGAAGCCCTTCCGGTTAGACGAGCTGCAGATTAGCATCGACAACGCCTGCGAGAAGATACGGCTATTCAGGGAGAACAGGATGCTCTTAGAAAGGCTGAAGGAGCAGGAGGAGAGGTGCCAGGATAAGGTGGAAGACCAGGAGGAGGGTGGAGGAGCGGAAGAGGATCAACTCTTGTCGCAATTTGTCTCTCCGCTGCCATTCCTTGGACCAGCCGCCTCCAGCCCCCATTCCACCCTGGACGCCCTGGAGCGGCTCGGGCGCCTGAGAAAGGATGGTGTTATCAGTGAAGAGGAGTTCAACTTGTTGAAGAAGCGGCTCATAGTATAGCGTGTTTCCTGGAGGTAGGGGATACATGCTGCCGCCGATTGGAGAGGTACATTGAGAGAGACGCAGGGCCCGGAGGCCCCTTTCCAGGGGCTTGAAATACCCGACAACTTTTCCCTCCTCATAGTGGATGACGATCCGCTGGTGAGGTCCAGCCTAAGGGCATATCTTCAAGCCCTGGGTATTCCTACCATACACGAGGCCACCAATGCAATGGACGGGCTGACCCGAATCCAGGAAGTGGGGGAGGTGGACGCAGTCCTTTCAGACATAAACATGCCTGGAATGGACGGGATAGAGTTCGTCAGGCGTGTAAAGGAGATGGACTATACCATCGCCACCATGATAATCACGGGTTATCCGTCGTCGGAGAAGATCGTGGAGAGCATGAGGGCGGGGGCTTCCGACTTCCTCTCCAAGCCTTTCTCCATGGATCAGCTTAAGGTTGCGGTGGTCAGGCTCATCAAGGAGCGCAAGATACTCCTGGAAAACAGGACGCTCAACGATGAGATCAGGGCGAAGAAGGCCCTGGAAGAGATGAACCGGAAGCTGGAGAGGAAGGTCAAGGAGCAGGCGATTCTGTTCGCCATAAGCGATACCCTCGGCCGGACTTTGAACAGCCGTGAGCTCTATGATCAGATAGTGTTTCTAACCAAGAAGCTCACAGGCATGGAGCATGTCTATTTCTGGGTGCTCAATCACCAGGAGGGTATGCTGTATCTGGTATCTGCCGAGGGAGAATATCCCGGCTCCTGGGAGCGCATCAGCCTGGGGGACCTGAAGTCTCCCTTGGTAAGGGCTGTGCACGAGGAGATTCCCTTGCTCCTTCCTCCGGGACATCTTAAAGATCTACCTTTTGAAGACAGGGGGGCTGTGGTGGTCCCTTTCAAGATCAGGAAGGAGCCGTTCGGCCTCCTTGCAGCGGTGCCTGGAGAGGGGAAGAGGGTATCACAGGAGGAGGCGCTGTTTCTCATGCATCTCCTGGGAGAGCGGGCTAGTCTGACTGTGGAGAACCTATTGCTATACGAGAGCGTCTCCATGAACTTGCTGGCGACCCTCAAGGCCCTTGTCCAGAGTCTTGAGGCCAAGGATCCTTACACCAGGCAGCACTCCCAGAGGGTGACCGAGGTTGCGGTCCAGCTCGCTTATATCATGGGGTGCACAGCCGAGGAGATAGACGCCATCAGGTTCGCTGGCCACCTGCACGACATCGGCAAGATAGGGATCAGGGACCAGGTGTTATTGAAGCCGGGCAAGCTGACCGAAGAGGAGTACGAGATCATCAAGCAGCACCCGGTTATAGGAGAGGAGATAATCTCACACATCGGATTGCTACCCTTGGAGAGGGCTATCATCAGGCATCACCACGAGCGGTGGGACGGCGGGGGATATCCAGACGGACTGAGTGGAGAGGATATTC
>WFVQ01000105.1 GCA_015491585.1 Deltaproteobacteria bacterium | reverse complement strand
ACTCAACCCTCTGTCTCCTTTCGTCTGCATCGACTCCCTGGATAAGCAGCACGTACTCCACGTTCTCGTACGCGGTGAGCACGGGCAGCAGGTTGTAGGATTGGAAGATGAAGCCCACGTGCTTCAATCTGAAGGCCGCGGCATCGGACAGGCCCAGGCGGTCGAGCCGGGTTCCGGCTGCCGTTACCGCTCCTTCGGAGGGGGTGTCCAGCGCGCCGGCGAGGTTCAACAGTGTGCTCTTGCCAGAGCCCGATGGGCCGGCCACGCACACGAATTCCCCCTCCTCCACGTGAAGGGATATCCGGTCCAGCGCCTTTACCGGCCCGGCTTTGGTGTAATATAGCTTGGTGACGCCTTCGAAGGTGATCATGTGTGCCTCAGCGCCTCGACCGGTTTGAGCCTGGCCGCCTTTATCGAGGGATACAGGGCGGCGGCCAGGGCGGTGAAGCATGAGACCAGGTTGGCCTTGGCCACGTCCCATGCCTCGACCTTGGCCCGGAGGATGTGGCTCAGTGCCATGTGCTGGTTGGCGCTGGTGAACCTGGTCAGGTCCAGTCCGTGCACGGAGAGATAGTAGCAGGCGGCCAGGGCCGCGGCCGTGCCCATGAGTGACGCTCCAAGAGCCAGGAACAGCGCCTCGAGTTCCATGAGCGCCACGATTCCGGCTGGAGGTGTGCCCAGGGCCACCATGACGCCCAGCTCCCGGAACCGTTCGAAGAGGATGGTGGTCATGGTGTTGACTATCCCCAGGGCCACGATGGCGAAGACTATCACCATTAGTATCTCCATCGTGGCGTCGTTGATATCCATGATCTGCTTGACGTCCGGTGCGATCTCGTCCCAGGTGAGGACCTCTGCCCCGGCGGTCTTGACACGGCCTTCCAAGGCCGCTGCCACCTGACGCTCCCTGCCGTTGGGTGCGAGCACCACGATGGATGTGAGCGCCTCTCCGGCACCCACTGCTGACCTCAGCACGTCGATGGGAAGATAGAGGTGGGTGCGGTCGAAGGATTCCAGCTCGGTCCGGTAGATCCCCTCGACGCGGAACTCACGGGTCATCGGGATCCCTGAGGCAGAAGGGAGGGAGAGGGTCACGGCCGAGCCGGTCCTGATCCCCAGGGCCTGTGCAAGGGCCTCTCCTAGGACAGCCCCGCCGCGGCTCAGGTAAGTGCCTTCCACCATCCTCCCGGCGATCACCGTGATCTCACGCTCCTTCTCTGGAACCACTCCGGTGACCAGAACCGGCGCAGTGGCCTCTCCGCTGGATGCCAGTGCCGGGAAGCGCAGGCGTGGCGCCGCCTTGCTGCCTTCTCCCAGTCTCTCTACCAGGGAGAGGAGGTGATTGGGCCTGGGAAGGAGCCGCGGCATGGAGAGCGCGGGGGAATAACCCCGGGCCACAACCTGGAGAGAACCGGTATCCAGCCTTACGGTGCTATCCAATATCTCCCTGTGGAGCCCCTGCTTTAGGGCCTGGAACACGACGAGCGCAAAGAGGCCGAGGGATATGGCCGCTACATTCAGGATGGTCCTCCTGGGATTCCTGGCCAGGTTCCGCATGGCCATGACGAGATAGATGCGCGCCGCATTCAAGGATTGATCCCCTCTCCAGCCAGCTCATCGGGAAGGGCCGGGAAGTGGTGGACCTTGATGAGCCTTGGCGGGGTCCTTGGGACGAAGCGGAGGAGATGGCCCACTCCCCGGAGGTGGAACAGGCTCCTCACCAGAGACAACGCACCCTCCTGGTCCAGCCAGAAACCGGCCTCCTTCAGGAGCCGGAAGCCGTACAGGGCCTCTTCCATAGCCAGTTCCACCACCTGTGCCGTAGCCTTGGGAAAGAGCTCGTCCACACCTGCCCGCGGCGTGGCGCCCCCCATGACCGCGAGGAGCCTCTCTTTCTCACCTCTTTCTTGGCCGTGGAATATCGAAGATACGGCGAAGTTGTGGCGCCGGGCCTCGATGTCCTCGAAGACGTCGGTGAGGTCGTCCACTATCTGGAGGGCCATGCCCACGTGGAATACGCCCTTGTCGGCCAGCCCTAATGGGCCGTCACTGCCCTCGACTATCCTGGGCGCCACGAAGGCGAGGCGCAGCAGGTCGCCTCCACGGTGTACCAGCACCCTCTTCAGGACCTCTGACGGCTCCATTACCTGATCGACCCCGCTCTCCTCCTCTGCCTCCTGAGCGCCTATGGGGGCGAGGTGACGCAGGAGCGCCCTCTCTATCTCCTCCACTGCGCTCCATTGAATGAGGCCGGATTCCGCTGCCGCCAGGAGCGTGGAGCAGAGCAGCCTGTCGAAGAGCATCACGTGCATTACGCTCTTGAATTTCCTGGCCTTTGCATGGAATCTAAAAGGAATCATCTCCTTGTATTCGTCGTCCAGGAGGTTGTCGGTTCCTGTCACCATGCCCCGCACACAGTGTGTGATGGTGCCATAGAACCGTCTCTTGCCCTCGTCCATGCCAAGCGCAGCATATAGGGCGAGGAACATGGTGGAGAAGGCGTTCTTCTGGGCATAGCGGAGCAGGGAGCCGTTGCGTGAGAACCTCCCCACATAGCGGGAGCCGAGGATAGCGCCCATCCGCTGGATAGCGGCGCGTTCAAGCCTTTCGTGCTCCCTTACGAACGGGTAGAGTCTCCTCAGAATGGAGATCTTCAGCATTGGGTCTTTCTCCTATGGATCATGATGAACGGTACGAGCATGGGGGTTGACTCTTTGTATTTCCTGTATTCGATGCCGAATCGGCGCTCCAGCCGCTTCTCTTCCCTGGAGAGAAAGGGGAGTTGCAGGGCTATGAATATCAGGGCCGCAGCGGTTATGCCAGGGGAGCCTGCAGCCAGTCCCCAGGCCAGGGCAATGAGATCGTAGCCGAAGAACATGGGGTGGCGGCAAAGGGCATATACCCCGCGCCACACCAGCCTCAGCGGCGGGGCCGCAGGACTGGGCGTGCCCCGTCCCTCCCTTCCGAGGGCCTTCATGGCCAGCAGTATGAAGCCCAGCCCAACGGAGGCGGCCGCAGCAGCGATCCAGCGGAGCCAGGCCGCTTCGAAGCTGGGAAGCCCAAGAAGCCTGTCAAGTAGCAGGCCACAACCAGTTACCAAGAGGGGTATGGCGACCCAGAACAGGAGGACGGCCTCTATCTGGGCCATGAGGACGCGCCTCCGCAGGATGAAGGGGCCGATTCGCTTCATAGAGCCATATTATTTCCGTGCCTATCGCAACGCAAGAGGAGCCTTATTAGCTGGCCATCACGCACGGTTGTCCCGCATACGTCGTCTTGACAGGCAGATAGGATGTCCACTATACCAGATTACATTCTTTGAAGATGGGGGATCATATGGGAAGAGGCAGCAAGAGGGCAGGAGGCGGCACGAGACCGGCTGGCGATGTCGTGACCAAGGGCGGGGCTCCCTGGAGTGGGACGGATCGAGCTCCAAGTGATGAGATCGCCGGTGGCAGGGGGGGATGGTTGCGCTACAGCCGCTGGAAAGAGGTCGCTGCTATAGTGTTGGTAGTGATTGTGGGGCTGACTGTGCGGCTGGAAGACCTGAAGGACTGGACCGCCCATCCAGAGATAGCCATGTACAAGGGCGAACCTTTGCTGACCACTTTTGATGGCTATTTCTATTTGAGCTTGGCCAAGGATCTTGTGGAAGGCACGTATGATCCTGTGGACTACAAGCGTAACGTTCCGAATGGGTTTCCCAGGCGGTTCCCGCCCCCGCTCATATCGTCCCTGGCTGCTATCCTGTCCAAGGTGACAGGGGCCTCATTGAATTGGGTAGGTGTTCTTCTGCCTGCCTTCTTAGGCATCTTGTTGCTGGCGCCTCTTTACGGGCTTGGCCGTTTCTATGGGGGCCCTGTGTGCGCGATCAGTGCGTCGCTGATGGGGCTCCTTTCCTTTTACTATGTCTATCGAAGCAGCTTGGGCTGGTTCGATACAGACTGCATGAATGTGACCTGGGCCACTTCTATTACTTATGCTTTTCTGCTCTTCTCGGTGGAGGGGTCGCGGCGGAGATATCTCTATTTCGGTGCCGCAGTGCTATTGTACGCTCTTTTTCTTTTGTGGTGGGATTCCACTCCGGCTGCCGTCACGGTCATCGCCGCGGTGCCTTTTGCCATATCCCTTCTGTTTTTCTATAGGCCCCCAAAGAGAGAGGCATTAGCCTTTTTCCTCGTGTTGGCCGTTGGAGCATTGGCCGTTCTGGCCTGGCAGGGTTGGGATCTGCCATTGAGGATCGTGAAAAGGATATATGGGCACCTCCACTACATATCCACCAAAGAGGCCGAGGGGTTGTGGCCTGCCATAGGCGCCACCATATCTGAACAGTCCGTGCCATCTTTCAGAGAAGTGGTCTTCAAGACCATCGGTACGGTCCCTGCCTTTGCTGCGGCCTGTATAGGTCTGGCATGGCTCTTCTATTGGCGCCCCAAAGAGACGCTGTTTCTTTCCGTATCTCTTGTTCTCGGTGGTTTCTCTTTCTTTTTTGCAAAACGTTTTCTTATTTTCATGGCACCAGTAGTGGCTATAGGAGTTGGTTTTTTCGTGGCCCGGCTCTGGGGGCTAAGAGAGCGGTATAGGATACTCACCGTTATCACTCCTTTAGTGGTAGTCTCCTTGATAATAGTTCCGTTGAAACAAGGGATGGAGAAAGACTTTTGGCCCAAGGAGCCCCCTCATCTTATAGATGGATTCGTATATGCCAGTTCCAAGACGCCAGAGGATGCTATTCTGTGGGCATGGTGGGATCATGGATATCCCATTCAGTATTTTGCCCGCAGGGGCACGGTGGCCGATGGAAGTCTTCATGACGGCCAGAGGTCGAGCTACAACGGGTTGCCATTGGCCACCAACAGCCAGCGTCTTGCCGCCAATTTCATGCGTTTTTATGCCGCACATGGATACAAGGGACCCGCTCAATTCTACGAGGCCCTTGGAGGAGATGTGGCCAAGGGACAGAATGTCATGATCCAGATACTCTCCAAGGGGCCGGAAAAGGCCAGGGAAATACTGACCGCTCTTGATCTTTCCCATGAATATGGAGCAAAGGGGGTTGATGATTGGCTCCGTTTTTTCTTCCCTGAAAAAAGCAGGCCGGTCTATCTGTTTCTCGATTGGCGGCTTACCATAACCGCTTACTGGTGGTTTTGGCTTGGTTCTTGGGACGTATCCCAGAGAAACGGAATCCATCCCTTCTATGCCGCTTTCTACGGTCTGAAGCTGGAGGGGGATACCGTGAGGGGGCAAGGGTTGGAGGTGGACCTGAAGAAAGGGGTGGCGGCAATTGGAGACAAGATGGTCCAGTTAAAGCAGGTTACCATCATAGACGAAAAAGGGCCTAGAAAGAAGATTTATCCAGTAAAAGAGGGCCTCTATTTTGAATTCATAAGAACGCGGAGATTCGGTGCCTTGATGGATAGATATGCCGCGGAGTCGGTCTTCAATCAGCTCTTCATGAGACATCTGGCGGATTCCCGTTACTTCCGACCCGTACGGTTGAAGACCCCCTCCCATCAGATATGGGAAGTTCGGGGGGATTCTCTCTGAGATCCCGGATAGAGGAGTTGATATGGGAAGAAGCGTGAGCGTGGTCATTCCGGCCTACAATGAGGAGGCCGCGATAGGGATAACCGTCTCCAGGATCAGGGAGTTATATCCCGGCTTCGAGGTCATTGTCGTGGATGACGGGAGTACCGACAACACTGCCTCAGAGGCGCAGAAGGCTGGGGCCAAGGTGGTTCGACATCCTTACAACATAGGAAACGGAGCCGCCGTAAAGACGGGAATACGCAGTGCTTCTGGCGATCTTGTGGTGTTGATGGACGGAGATGGACAGCATGATCCAGAGGATATTAGGCGTCTGCTTGCAGAAGCCGATGATTACGACCTGGTGGTAGGGGCAAGAAGCTGCGATTCACAGGCTTCGCTGGGGCGGTGTATTGCAAACTGGTGTTACAACAAGCTGGCTACATATGTCGGCAAGTTCCAGGTGGAGGATTTGACATCTGGATTCCGCGTGTTCAAGAGGAAGACGGTGATGAAGTACCTCTATCTTTTCCCCAACACCTTTTCCTATCCCACCACTAGCACTCTCGCTTATCTCAGGAGCGGCCTGACCATAAAGTATGTTCCCATCAAGGCCAAGAAGCGGATGGGCAAGAGCAAGATAAGGATCTTCCGGGACGGAATCCTATTCTTCATAATAATTTTGAAGATAGCCACATTTTTTTCTCCCTTGCGGATATTCCTGCCGTTGAGCGCTTTCTTCTTTCTGCTGGGATCAGGATACTACTGCTATACCTTCATAGAATATCACAAGTTTAAAAACATGTCCGCGCTGTTGCTGAGCGTCAGTATAATGATATTTCTGATGGGACTCATATCGGAACAGATTACCCAGATGCGGTATGATCGCGTAGAAAGCGACTGCTCCTTGTGCATCCTGGACAGGAATAGGCAGACCTCTGCCAGCGGAGAGGAGTGACGCCAGGTGACAGGGCGCATGGCCCACATTGAAGATACAGAGGGGCGGGGATGAAGATCCTGGTCGACGTAACCCATCCGGCCCATGCTCATTTTTTCTTTCAGCCCATATCGATATGGAGAAGCAGAGGGCACGACGTCGTGGTCACATCCAGGAGGAAGGAGGTGGCCACGGACCTGCTGGACAAGTTTTCCATAGAACATAGAGTGCTCTCCTCCCATCCAGGCAAGAGAGGGCTCTGGGGCCTAATGAAGGAGATGCTGGCCAGGGATCACTCCCTCAAGGCAGTGGTCACTAAAGAACGTCCTGACATAATGGTGGCCGTGGGAGGAGTGAACATATCCCATGTCCGCTTGGCTACCGGCTGCCCGGCAATAGTCTTTTACGACACCGAGAACGCCAGGCTGTCCAATGCAATAACATATCCATTCGCTTCAAGGGTGGTGGTCCCGCGCTGCTATTCAGCCTGGCTCCCGCCGTGGAATCTGCGTTATCCTGGATATCATGAGTTGAGCTATCTGCACCCGAACCATTTCCAGCCCTCCAGAGACAAGGCATTGTCGTGTGGTCTTTCCGATGATGGAGAGACCTTCTTTATCCGCACTGTTTCATGGCAGGCGAGCCACGATGTGTCCGAGCATGGCTGGTCGATAGACCTTCTGGCCCGACTGGTGGACTTTTTCTCTGCGAGGGGAAAGGTGATAATATCATCCGAGGCAGATCTTCCTGCCGAGTTCAGGCCATATCTTTATACCGGCCCGCCTGGAGACATCCATCACCTCATGGCCTTCTGCCGCCTTTACATAGGAGAGAGCGCTACAATGGCATCTGAAAGCGCGGTCCTGGGAGTTCCGGCCATATACGCGGCCTTGACTGGAAGAGGATATACCGACGAGCAGGAGCGTAGATACGGACTGGTAAAGAACGTGCAAATCATCTCGTCTGAGGAGATCATTGGAGCCGCCGAGGAACTGTTGTCCCTGTCGCCGGAGGAGTATCGTAGGCGCCGCCAACGGCTGTTGGACGAAACCATAGACGTCGCCTCTTTTGCGGCCGATCTGGTTGAATGCTATCCAGATATTGCCGTATTGAAGGAGAGATATGGACTGGCTTGAGATATGTGTGGAGTAGCCGGCATCTTTGCCGCGTCACCTCTGGAGGAGGCCGGAGAGCTTCTAGGGCGCATGCAGGCGGCGCTTGCCCATAGAGGGCCAGATGGCCGTGGCACTTGGTCGTCGGATAATGCCGCGCTGGCCCATGTGAGGCTGGCGATTCTCGATGTGGAAGGCGGCCGGCAGCCAATGGTCTCCGATGACGGACGGTATGTCCTTTCATACAATGGCGAGATATACAACTTCAGGGAGCTCCGCAGTGTTCTAGAGGGGTTGGGGCATGTCTTCCGCACGAGCTCTGATACGGAGGTCCTGCTCAAAGGATGGTCCCAGTGGGGCGAGGGGGTGCTGGAGAAGCTCAATGGGATGTTTGCCTTCGCACTTTGGGATCAGCGGGAGAGGAGGGGGATCCTGGTCCGCGATCCCCTCGGTATCAAGCCGTTCTTCTATCTTCATGATGGCTTGAGACTCTATTTTGCATCGGAAGCCAAGGCGATCCTTGAGGCCCTTTCTGAGCCTCCATCTCTGGATGTTGCCGCACTCCACATGCTTATGAATTTCCGCTATCTGCCTGGGGATATGACCCTGTGGCAAGGCATCAGACAACTAAGGCCTGGCCATATCTTGGAATGGGAAGGCGGAGGATATCGTATACGGCAATGGTTCCTGCTGCCGCTCCAGGAGAGGAGCAGGAACGGAGCAAGGGTGGTTGAGCGTGCCGCCATACACATCGAAAAGGCCGTTGCCAGACAACTGGTTAGTGACGTGCCCTTGGGTGGATATCTCTCGTATGGTGTGGATTCAGGCATAATAGCGGCCGTCTCCGCCTCGATCCTGGCAGAGGCCGGCCAGGAGTATCCCACATTCACCATCGATACCGGCGACAGCCCCTTAGAGGCGGCAGGTGCTGCGGAGACCGCGCGGCTCCTCGGGGTGGCAAATAGGCAGGAGAGGCTGGAGTGTGATCTCGGCCAATTGCTCCCAGAGATCATTTATCATCTGGAAGTGCCAAAGGTCAACGGACTTCAGTCCTTCCTCGTGGCCAGGCTGGCCTCAAGACACGTCAAAGTAGCCCTGTCTGGACTCGGTGGGGACGAGCTGTTTCTGGGATATAACGTCCATTTGCTCTTCCGCCGGTTTTCACGGTTGGGTGGGTACAGGCCCTTGACTACTTTTTTCAGGCTTCTTCAGCCTGCAACCACCGCGGCCCTGCTGCGCTTTTCACCCTACACAGACGAGTATGTTAGGGGCTGCCGCATCCTGGCCAGTGGCGATCCGGTTTTCACCTACGGGATACTCAGGAACGTATGGGATGGTGTGGTGAGCCGGGAAGCCATATATGGTCCGAGGATGCTGGACTGCGACAGGGAACTTCCCAACGCCTTCGATTACCTCAGAAGAGAGTGGATCAATACGGTCTCCGATCCCCTCAAGGCAATGCAGGGGTATGAATTGAAGGAGAAGATGGTGAACGACTTTCTCTGGAATGAAGACCGTCTGAGCATGGCACACGGTCTGGAAGTGAGAGTTCCTCTGCTGGATTTGGAGCTGCTCGATTTTGCAGCATCCCTTGCGAGTGACGATCTCATGGCTGGCGGAGAGCTCAAGGGCCTTATGAGGAAGGCTGGAGCCAGGTGGTTGCCCCGGGAAGTGCTCTCTCGTCCAAAGAGTGGGTTTCAGGTGCCTATTCATCTCTTTTTCGACACGCACCTTCGTCCACTGTGCCGTATTTACTTAGAGCGGTCACGGCTCACATCTTATGGCCTGTTCAATCCAGAGTTCATCGAGAGGGTACTCCGCGCAAGGCCGTCATGGAAACTGCGTTGGCACTATTTTATGCTCTATTTGATGGTTGGGACCATCATATGGCTGGAGAGGTTCAATGTCAGATAGTAGTTGTATTATGGCTGATGATATGGATCTGGACTCCATACTCGAGCGCGTGTGGAAGTGGAGTGAGTCTCAAGGCTTCAAGGGATACAACAAGCACGACGCTTTAAACAGCCCAATACTGAAGGCTCTGGTTGGATGGTCCAAATGGCCCCGCATCTGCGCCATACAGGCCGTCATGAGGGCGCCAGTGAACCTGAGGCCGCTCCTGCTGGTGCCAAAGACCTACAATCCCAAAGGGCTTGCGCTGTTTGCAATGGGCTCTCTTGACCGGTACAGGGCCACAGGTGAGCCGCGGCATCTTGAGCGAGCCGAGCGGCTTTTGGGGCTATTGATGGAACTTTCTTCTCCAGGACAGTGGTCCGGAAACTCGTGGGGATATCACTACCCCTGGCAGGATCTTGGCTTCTATGCACCGCCCAACACGCCGAACGCTGTGGTGACCGCTTTTGTGTGTGAGGCCTTTCTGGACGCCTATCGAGTGACCCGCAAGGAGTCCTATCTGGAGGTGGTGGAAAGCGCTTCTCAGTTTTTTTTGAACGACCTGACTGTGCTTTTGGACGAGCCAGAGAGGCTCTGCCTTGGCTACATGCCGCTACCTATGACGATGCGGGTGATGGATGTGAGTATATTGGTGGGTGCGGTGCTGGCACAACTCGTTTCATTTGGGCGCAGGCCTGAGTTGAAAAAAACTGCCTATAGGCTTGTAAATTATGTAGTAGAACAGCAAACTGAATATGGAGCATGGTTTTATACAGATCCTCCTCATGACTCTCCTATCCGTCATGACAACTATCATACAGGGTTCATATTGGATGCCTTGTGGCGATACATGGAGGCAACTAATGATTGGAGGTGGAAAAGGGCCTATGAAAAGGGGCTGGATTTTTATGCTAAGAAGTTATTTAATTCTGATGGAGCGCCGCGCTGGATGAGTGACAAGGATTATCCACACGACGTTCATGGGGCCGCTCAGGGTATCCTTACTTTTTCTAATGCAGCAATTTGTGGATATGATTATGCAAAACTTGCCGGTAAGATATACGCTTGGTCGGTTGCCAATATGTACAATCATGAAGGTCGTTTCTATTACCAGAAAGGTATGTATCGGACAAAAAGATTTACATTGTTGAGATGGTGTAATGCCTGGATGTTTAGGGGAATTTCCAAATATTTTACATTCTGTTTCAATAGCGGTTAGATGGGGAAAGCGATACTTTTAGTCAAAAAGGCGAACACCTCACTCAATTTGGATTGGCATTAGCTCTATCTTTAAGTCTGGAGTGAAACTATTGATTACCGAATATGGTAGTAGCGCGTGTAGTGCGATAGAGGTGATTCGCATTGAAGTTGGTTATCTTCCTTAGCAAAGTGGCGGGGAGCAACCATTCGTTTCTGTAGAACCACCTGTTGTCATAACGTATTCCTGCTTTTCGCTTAGGATCTTTCTTCCCCATGCTGTTTCCTATCAAGATATGGCTTTTACTGCCTGAGAAGTCTTTAGGGAGAGATAGATCCTTTCGTGATATAAATGAACCTATTTCAATAAGAGTGCGTTTGGGATTTAAGGCAAACTCGTCGTAGCTTACTATAGAAAAAGGAAGGCCACTCTTTTCCAAAAGAGTGAGATTGCGCTTGTTTTGCAAATACCATATTATGAAATAATAAGTCGCAGATCTTGTCAGGATAGGCATGACCGGTCTGAATAGTTGCATTTTCCAGCCAAATTTCTTTATCAAATTTTGGATATAGTAGCCGTTCCATCCATATTGATCTGGAGATTTTTTTGCCCTGTCTATGCGAGATATCGTCCATGCGCGAACGTCGCGAATTAAATATATTATTTTGATGTCGAATAGTTTGCTTTGCGCTATTTTCATTATGTATGAAATAGCTTTTGAGGAGTCGATCATTACTATATCATTGCCGTATAATTTTTGGAGTGTGTCATATGCGATTTCGTAATTGCATTCGATAGGTTTCTGGTAGTCAATTTTTTTCGCTAGTTTTGACCAATAGGGACATTGGTGTAGAGAAAGGCCACATGAACAGATGCGCTCAGGCCCTTCCAAATGCCGCCACTCTGGTCGTAGGGCTTCATAGAGCTCACCTACTCCTGCCAATCCTGGATTGCATCCCAGAACCATATCCAAAAGTGTAGAGCCTACCCGGGGTAAGCCTGCTATGAAAATCAATTCGCGTTTACCTTGCTTCACGATCCCTATACCTACCTTTTCTGGATTTTAACAAGTGCGTCGAATATGGAAGCCAATCTGTTAGTAAGCTCCTGACGTTCTAATGATGGTATGCGTTTAGGTGTGGCCGGCAACTTTCCAGTTTTCCATAGAGTGAAATTGCGTTCGATGGTGTCTTTTATTGAGTTCATGTCATCATGTTTGATGCAGCCTTGTCCCCCAAATTTTGTTAATATATCGCTTGCATCTCCATCTGTTGGGCCTAAGGCGAGGATGGGATTGCCGGAGGGAAGATATTCGAATATCTTCCCCGTGATTATTAGTTGGTTCATGGGAATATTATCTATTATGAGAAGGAGCAGCTGTTGTGTATATAAGTGCTCAAGCATAAGCGCATGGTCTTGATAGGACCTTATTTCTAAATTTTCAGGAGGTATGAAGTCTTTTATTAGTTGTATTACGTTATCACTTATAGTTCCCCATATGCGCAGTCTAAATACGTTGGAAAAATGAACATCTTTTTTGATATATTCCCTCAGGCAATGTAAAAGAGTTTTCCAAGATGCGGGATAAGGGTACACAGTTCCGAAATAAGAAAGATAAAAACGCCCAGCCTTTTTTAAAGCGGGCTTAGTGTCCGCCGGATCATATCCATTAGGAATGACATGTATCTTATTTTTCTCAGTTGGAAGTTTAGCGTTGAGCAATTTTTTCATGCCGTTGCCTACCGTTATGATTGCATCGGCGCTGCATAGTACCCGATTCTCTAAATGGCGGTTGATTTTCTTGACGATGGGGAGACGTGGAGCCGTGTTGTAAGCGATGTTTTCCACCCACGGATCGCGGAAGTCGGCAATCCAGTTTAATCCCGTTATTTTTTTTAGGGACATGGCTACAAGATGGGTTGTGTATGGAGGAGAAGTGGAAAAGATGAGTTTTATATCTTGCTTTTTTGTGAGGTGTTCGGCCATGCGTTTTGCTGGCCAGTACCATCCGATTTTTGAATCAGGTATGAAAAAGTTTAAGCGTATGAGATTGAGGATGGGATAGAGCATATTCCCGAAGGAATTAGTTTTTTTAATAGCATTGTTTGGTGTGGGTTTACGTGTATAACGATTGAATAAATGCGCAGGGTCGATGGATTTTGCCTTGAAGACGGCATTGATTCCAGTGGTGTCCGATAGTAAAGATTTATCAATATTTGCAGCACTTGTGTTTTCGGCTGTGATGACGATTGGCTCCCAACCGAATTGTGGTAAATATTTGCAAAATTTAAGAGGCCTTTGGACTCCTCCCCCCCCAGCTGGAGGCCAATAGTAGGTAAGTAGCAAAACTTTCTTAAGGGAAGGTTTAGAGCGCATCTGGCTTCCTGCTTTTCACGCTATATATTTTATTCCATGTTTCCGGATTTGTCGTTTCGATAAGACTTGTTATTTTATGAGCGATGTGAAAAAGAACCAATCTTTAGATGTAGTAAGGTAGCTATTGTGCCACAATAAAGTAAAATCTCCCCCGAATTTCAGCGCGTTCTCTTTTAGGGAGAGCATGTATTGTAAGGCCTTTTCGGTATAGCCAAGCCCCATATAACGTTTAGAAATAACCGAATGTTCCATTATGATAAGAGGGCATTGCCTGAGGCGCAACATCTTTCTTTTTTGCCAGCTCCACATATTAAATGGCCTGGATGTACCATATTTAAAGCCTGCGATATCGGCAAATGCTCCAGAGAGATCATATTCTATTTTCGCATCTTCAAGAACGTCAGGTGTGGTTGCGGTATCCCACCGCAAGTAGTGTTGCCTGTTACTCTTAATCGGATAGATCACCCCAGACATTCGACAGGCCGATTCAAGCTTTTTGCGTTCATGTCTAATACGCTCGCTGGACATATAGGAATTATAGGTTGCATGCAAACCGATTTCATGCCCACGCTCAAATATGTGTTTTATTAGGGCGATTATATTGGGATCAAATATATCATAGTTTCCTTCGCTTGGACCGCCGCTATCATCGGCCAGGAAAAAAAAGGAAATTTTCCTTCCTGCTCCTTCGCAGAGATCCATATATTTGTGAAAGGTGAAGAAGGGATCAAGGTTTATCCTTCCCCTTTTTCTGGCTCTGTAATTACAGAAACGGGAAAAAGCCAACCGTATATTAAAACGTTTTACTATGTCAAGTACCATACCAACTCCAGTACACAGAAGGCTCTTTGCTCTGGGATCAAAGGGAGTGTCCACATCACAGGTGATCCTCACATTGCCTTCGCGCCTTTTGCGAACTGCCCCGGGCCAAAGACGTTTTATAAGATGCCATAAAATTTCTGCGTATTCATCCACTATAGGTCTGCTGAGAAAGCCTTCCTGGAATGCTAATGAAGCAGATGCGGGGAAACGTCCATGCATGTCGCGTTTATTTTTAATCAATTCTTCATATCTGCTAAGCATGAAAAAAGAAGAACCAAAAAGATCTAAAGGCAAGGTGATATTTGCGGGCTTTTTGTACAAATTGGACAAGTTACAATATTCAGATTTACTGTATATCATAGGAATGATATTATTTGTTAGTTCGCAATCGATATTGAATTGTATAACATT
>WFVQ01000104.1 GCA_015491585.1 Deltaproteobacteria bacterium | reverse complement strand
GAGCATTCATATAAACATTGGCCTGGAATCCCTGGACGGCTCAACGCTACGGCTACTCGGCAAGCCCGTGGAGGATCGGGAGGTGCGGGCGGCGATTGAGAGGGGGATCTCCCTCTCGAGACCGGGTTCGAGGTTGAGATTCTCGTTCAACTTCCTGCTGGGCGGCACATTTCCCACCTCCCACCTCACCACCCTGCGCCAATGGCTGGCGGAGCTGTCTCCCAGAGACGCCGCTGGTATCACCGTTTATCTCTCTCCGCTGGAGTGCGAAGGGTGGAGAGAGGGGCGGCTGAGGCGCGAGGTCCTGGAGCTGAAGGCGCTCTCCAGGGCGGCACTGTTCCTCTATCCATTGATTCCCCTTTGAGCTGTGTCAAGGTAGCAGAGGGGCCACCTCCTTGGCGAAGTAGGTGAGAATGAGGTCGGCTCCGGCCCGTTTCAGGCACAAAAGGGATTCCAGGGCCACACGTTCGCTGTCCATCCAGCCCAGCTTGCCCGCGGCCTTTATCATGGAGTACTCGCCGCTCACCTGGTAGGCGGCGATGGGCATTGAAAAGTTGTCGCGGAGTATCCTTATCACGTCCAGGTAGGGCATACCCGGCTTGACCATGAGTATGTCCGCACCTTCCTGGGCATCCAGTGCGGCCTCGCGCAGGGCCTCCCTGGCATTGCCAGGATCCATCTGGTAGGTGCGCCGGTCCCCGAACTGGGGCGCGCACTCGGCGGCCTCGCGGAACGGGCCGTAGAAGGATGAGGCGTACTTCACCGCATAAGACATGATGGGCACATCGGTGAAGCCGTTCTGGTCCAGGGCGTTCCTTATGACGCCGACCCTGCCGTCCATCATGTCAGAGGGCGCCACCATGTCGGCCCCTGCCTTAGCATGGGATACCGCGGCCTTCGCGAGGTTCTGTAGGGTAGGATCGTTCTGGACCTGAACGTCCCTGGGATCTTCCGCCTCCTTCTGCCCAAGGATGCCGCAGTGTCCGTGAGAGGTGTACTCGCACAGGCAGACATCGGTTATCACCACGAGTTCGGGAACGGCCTCCTTTATGGCGGAGATGGCCTGCTGGACCACACCGTCCTCCTTCCACGCATGGCTTCCCTCTTCGTCCTTCTCCTCGGGTATGCCGAAAAGTATGACAGCAGGAAGGCCGAGCCCGGCCACCTCTTTGCACTCCTCGACCACCATGTCCACCGACATCTGATAGCAGCCGGGCATGGCCCCGATCTCATTCTTCACTCCGTTGCCCGGGCATACGAAGAGGGGATAGATGAGGTCGGCCCTTTTCAGGTGCGCCTCCCTCACCATAGACCTGATGGCCTCTCGTTTCCTGAGCCTGCGCATCCTCAGCAGTGGAAAGCTCATGGCTTCACCTCCTGATTCTCTCCTGGGGCGGGAAGGCTGATCAGTTTCCCGCCTCCCTGAGAAGTTTGTTCACATAAGATTCCGGGTTCTCCACACACCACGCATCCAGCGTGAACTCGTCGCGGCCGGTCCTTTCCCGGACCAGCGAGAGCCCGTGCTCCAGCACGTTGCAGACCTTCTCGCACATGGCGTAGAGGGAGTTTATCTCCTCGATGCCCTGGGCGACTATCCTGTCCACGGCCTCTTCAGTGAAGCGTATGGCTATGCCGCATCTGTTATAAAAGGAGTCCTGGTAGCTCTTCACCTGGGATATGAGATAGGCCAGACGCTCCACCGCTGCCTCAATGCTCATGTCGTTCATCACCACCAGGGAGGCGGCCATCATGAGCCTCTCTTCGGTTGCGAGTTCGCTGGGGCACGGACCGCCGCCACTGCCGCGGAGCTCTTCGATCACCTCTTCTATCTCCTCGTTGATCTTGGCCTGGTAGGCCCTGGACAGATCTGGGGCAGAGGGATCGGCCTCTATCTTCCTCAGCTCTCCCTCTGGATCTTCCACCATCCTCCTGGTCACTACGAGGAAATCGGCCCCTATACTTGGAAGCCTCTTCTCAAATGGCAGCAGGGCGCGCTCTATGACGCTCACCAGCGCTCTGGCGCCGGTACCCTCCTTGTATGCCTGGTGTGCAAGGGCCCTCAGGGCCTCCTCCTCGAACTTGAGATCTATACCGTAGGCCCTGAAGTCCTGTTTCTTGCTGATGATCACCGAGCAGTTGGGATTCATGAGGATGGCGAAGAGATCGTCCTCTGTGAGCTCCTCCAGGACCGCTATGATGGGCAGCCGGCCTATGAATTCATTCTCGAATCCATACTCCACCAGATCCTGGGGCTTCACCTGGCTCAGCCAGTACTGCTCCTCCCTGTCGCCGAGATCCGCTCCAAAGCCCATTCCCTGTCTTGCCAGGCGCCTTTTCACTATGTCCGCCAGGCCGGAGAAGGCACCGCTCACGATGAACAAGATGTTCCTGGTGTTGATGGTGCGCCGCTGCCTCTTTCCGCTGCGCCGGTACTGCTCGATGGCCTCCATCTGGGAGACTGGATCGTGGGGCACCTTCAGCTCCACCTCGGTCTCCTCCATTGGCTTGAGGAGCGCCCGCTGCACCCCCGCCCTGGAGACGTCCGGGCCGTGCACGTGATAGGGAGAGGCGATCTTGTCTATCTCGTCGATGTAGATGATGCCGTGCTGGGCGCGTTCCACGTCGCCGTCCGCGGCCTGCACCAATTCTCGGACCAGGTCCTCGACGTCTCCTCCCACGTAGCCGGTTTCGCTGAACTTGGTGGCATCTCCCTTTACAAAGGGCACTCCCAGCCTCTCCGCTATGAGCTTTACAAGAAATGTTTTGCCCACTCCGGTGGGACCTATGAGGATGATGTTGTTCTTGATGTTACCCACGGTCCGTTTCTGCTGGTGCCTGTTCTTGGAG
>WFVQ01000103.1 GCA_015491585.1 Deltaproteobacteria bacterium | reverse complement strand
CTCTTTCTGGAGCCCATCCAGTTGGATCTTCTTTTTGAGCACCTTCAGAGCCTTTTCCAGGTTTCCATCCTGGACCTGTACGACAATGGCCAAGGGTATCCCCCCTTCCTATTTTGGAATGAATTTTAAAACAATAGCCGCCATTTTTCATTTGTCAACACGGCCCTGGCATTTTCTCTCCTGTATGTTGGCGAAGCTCAAACGCATATACTTCCATTTACGCTGAATCACTCGCAATCTTTACATCACCGATGGATTCCTGTATTGTTCGAAATTCCTTCGGCCCAGGCCAGGACCAGGCCCCAATATCCAAAAGAGGAGGACTCCATGGCTGATAAGATCACCATCAACAGCGACGGCTCTATCAATGTTCCCGACACCCCGATCATACCGTTCATAGAGGGCGACGGCATCGGCCCGGACATATGGGACGCCACCAGGCGCGTCCTCGATGCGGCAGTGGAAAAGGCATACGGCACCACCAAAAAGATCCAATGGATGGAGATACTCGCCGGGGAAAAGGCCAAGGCCCAGAAGGACGAATGGCTTCCGGCCGAGACCTTGGACGCCATTAGGGAATACGTGGTGGCCATAAAGGGCCCACTGACCACCCCGGTTGGAGAGGGCATCAGAAGCCTGAACGTCACGCTGCGGCAGGAGTTAGACCTCTATGCATGCGTCAGGCCGGTACGCTACTTCCAGGGGGTGCCCAGCCCGGTGAAACACCCAGAATATGTAGACATGGTCATCTTCAGGGAGAACACCGAGGACGTCTATGCAGGCATCGAATGGCCCGAGGGAAGCGACGAGGCCAAGAAGGTCATAGAGTTCATCGGCAAGGAGTTGGGCAAGGAGATACGAGGCGACTCCGGGATAGGAATCAAGCCGATAAGCCGCTTCGGAACCCACAGGCTGGTGCGCAAGGCCATCCAGTATGCCATCGACAACGGCCGCGACAGCGTAACCCTGGTCCACAAGGGCAACATCATGAAGTTCACCGAAGGTGCCTTCAGGAACTGGGGCTACGAGCTTGCAAAGCTCGAATTCCCGGAGGTCACCATCACCGAGGATGAGCTGTGGGAGAAACACGGCGGCAAGGTGCCCGAGGGCAAGATCGTGATAAAGGACAGGATCGCCGACGCCATGTTCCAGCAGGCACTGCTCAGGCCCAGAGAGTACAGCGTACTCGCCATGCCCAACCTCAACGGCGACTATATGTCAGACGCCTTGGCCGCACAGGTTGGAGGCCTGGGAATGGCGCCAGGAGCGAACATCGGCGACGGTTTCGCCCTGTTCGAGGCCACCCACGGGACTGCGCCGAAATATGCCGGGCAGGACAAAGTCAATCCCGGTTCCCTGATACTCTCAGGGGCCATGATGCTGGAATACTTGGGATGGAGCGAGGCTAGGGAGTTGGTCCACTCCGCCCTGGAGAAGGCCATCGCAAAGAAGCGTGTTACCTATGATCTTGCAAGGCAGATAGAGGGCGCAGTGGAGGTGAAGTGCTCGGAGTTCGCCACCTCCATAATAGACTCCATGTAGCTCTCCGGCAGGGATGGGCCAGGGGCTTCCTGCGCTCCCTGGCCCACCTGCTCTTCCCGCCGTTTTGCGCGGCCTGCTCCGATCCGCTGCCCATCGGCAGCAGAGGGAGGCTTTGCCGCGACTGTCTCTCATCGGTACGGAGATCGCCTCCCGCCTCCTGCCCACTGTGCGGCCAGCCCCATCCCACCCTTACTGGAGAAGAGCCGACAGACCCCCACTTGTGCGGAAGGTGCCTCGTGTCGCCGCCCCCCTTGGACAGGGCCCACTTCCCCCTCCTGTACAGCGGCGCCGTCAGGCAATTGATCCACAATCTTAAGTACCGGGGAGACATCTATTCACTGAAGCCCCTTGTGGAGCTGGTCATGCCGCTCCTTCCAGCCGGACTCCAGAAGGGCAGGTGCGTGGTCCCGGTTCCTCTCCATCCATCCCGGCTGAGGCAGAGGGGATTCAACCAGGCGCTGCTCATCGCCCGCGCACTTTTCCCGCGGTCAGAGACGGCCCCATTCCTGCTCGTCCGCACAAAGGACACCCCGACACAGACAGGATTGAGGCGCAAGGAGCGGGAACGGAACGTGAAAGGGGTATTTCAGGTGAAGAAAGGGGCCGTGCCCAGCCGGATACTCCTTGTGGACGACGTCGCCACCACCGGGGCTACGCTCTCCGAGGCGGCCAGGGCCTTGAAGCGGGCGGGCGCCGAAGAGGTGGTGGTGTTCGCCCTAGCCAGAAGTCCCGACCCACCGGGGTGACCGCCAACCACCTCCACGCCACTCCAATACAGTTAGCCACCGGTTCAACTGCCTGGAGTGGTTGCGCACATCGGGCCTGAATATGCCCATTACCCCGTAGTACGGGGTCGGACGCCCCTCGATCATGTTTCTCACCGCACTCCTCACGGGGCTGCCTGCCAGGGATATGGCCTGGAACACCATGAAGGCCGCATCCCACCCCATGCCAGCGGCCAGTGTCTCCTCAATGCTCATGGAGCGGAGTTCCTGTCCCAGGACTCGGTAAAATAACATTACCGGCGCAGCACAGGGATGGGTAGGAGGAATGGATTCGCCCAGCAGAAGTGGGGGCGCCACTGCCAGCAGCCGAATGCCCGCCCCCTTGGCAGACGCCAGCAGGGCATCGGACAGCATGGGGGTGAACACGGCAAGGGGAAAGTCGTGGCCCTGAAAGGACTCCGCGATCATGGGGCCAGAAGCCCTTGGCCCCACCGCCACCACTACCTGGCAGCCATCATCCCTGAACTGCGCGAGCTGATACCTCACGTCGGCGTCGTTCACTCCGTACTTCTCCACGGTAACGCGGAACAGCCGTTCCTGGGCATAGGCCCGAACCCAAAGACCGGCAGAGGCATAGGGTTCGTCCGTGGGGACCAGAAGGCCGATTCGCCTCACCTTCTGGCGTGCCAGGTGACGAAACAGCACCTTGGCGCAGGAAGCGACGTCTGGATACACGCTGAAGACCCACGAGCGCTCCCGGCGCTTCATCCGCAACATGGGGCGGTAACCGGCGGTGAGCACCAGCGGGACGTGGTGCATATCGGCCGTGATCTTCAATTGCCGCCAGTGGGTCACCAATCCTGGCCCGAGCAGGGCAGTGACTCCCTCCTCTTCTATGAGCCGAAGGGCCCGGGAAACCAGGTAGGTGGCCTTCCCCTTGGTGTCCGCGGCAACGAGTTCCACGGGTGTATGGAGGAGGCCCCCGCGGTCATTGACCACCTCCACCGCCTGTCTGGCCCCCTTGTAATACCCCTTTCCCACCAGGGCATGGGGGCCGGACAGCGGCCAGAGGCCGCCAATGCGTATGGTATCGAAGTACTGGAGCGGCCCTGCCGGAGCCGCTGTAGGCGCAAGGAATACCGCCGCCGCCAGGATGGCGAGCGCGAGAAAGGCGCGCCTTGCCCCGATCATGGGTGCTCCAGCCCCTACTTCAGACGCTGCAACTGCTTCTTGGCATTGGCTGCCTGCTGGCTCTTGGGATAGAGCTTGAGGAGCTTGGAAAAGACGATCTTGGCGCTCTCTGGATCACCCAATTTCAAGAAGGCCATGCCCTGCTTCCATAGGGCATCTGGGACCTTGGTGCTCTTGGGGAAATTGGTGATCACCTTCTGGTAGTCGAGTATCGCCTCTTCATACCTGTCCATACGGTACTCGCACTCGCCCATCCAGAAATAGGCATTGGGGGCGAGGTCGCCGTTGGGAAACTTCTTGAGATATGCCTCCAGAGAACGCTTGGCCTCCTTGTACTTCCTATCCTTGAACTGATCCAGGGCCTGCTGGTAGAGATCTATACCCTGTTCTGCAATCTTCTTCCTGGCCTCCTCCACCTGCCGCACGGCCTTTGCCGACTTCTGTAGCAGCAGTATCTCCTTCTCCACCTTGGCGAGACGGGCCTCCATGCCCGCCTGGAGTTCTTTCAACGCCTTGTCGCGGTCGTTATTGAAGTGCTGGATCTCCTCTATCAGGCCGTTGAGCCGCAGCATCTCCGCCTGGAGCTGGTCCATCTGGCTGGCCAGATCGGCCTGAGTGCGCCTTATCTGCTGCATATCCTCCTGGCCCGCCTGTACATTCCTCTTGTCCATTGCCTGGATACGCTGGACGAGCTGTTGCTGCTGCTGGGCCAGGCTTATGACCCTGCGTTCGAGGATGTCCACCCTGTCAGTTGGGGCGCACGCCGCCACCCCCAGGACAAAGGCCAGACCTCCGGCCAGGCCGCAGAACCTATTGATCCTCATCTTACCCACCAAGGTCCACCTCCTATTGCGTCTTGTTCGGGCCCCAGAATGGCATATACGCCCGGCCCTTGAAATTGAATAAACGCCTCTGATTCCTCCCATTTGCAAACATAACAAAAATGGCCTTCTTTCCCAACCTGGTGGAAGAGAAGACTATCTGCCTTCCGTCCGGCGACCAGGATGGATTCTCGTTGTCGCCAAAATAGGTAAGCTGGACGGGTTCACCACCCTCTGTGCCGATGGTGAATATCTGGAACTGGCCGGCCACCCTGCCTGTATAGACGATCCTGTCCCCACGCGGCGACCACTGCGGCTCCGTGTTGTAGGAACCGCTGAATGTCAGGCGCTTTGCCACACCAGTCTTCACATCCAATATGTAGATCTGGGGAGAACCGCTCCTGTTGGAGACGAACGCCAACCGCCTTCCGTCGGGCGACCAACTGCCAGACACATTTATGGAGGGCCCATAGGTGAGACGTTTTATCACCCTGCCCCTCAGGTCCACGAGAAACAGATCGGAGTTTCCAGCCCGGCTGGCAGAGACCACGAGCCGCGAAGGATTCCGGGGATCCCAGGACGACGCCAAGTTTATACCCGGGCTTTTGAACAGCTCGAACACCCTGTTGCTTTTCAAATCCTTGTAATAGAGAAGGGGCTTGCCGGTCCTGTAGGAGGTGAACGCAAGATAGCGGCCGTCTGGAGAAACCCTAGGAGACATGGTGATGCCGTTCTCGAAGGTCTCCCGCCTCAGCCCCTGCCCCCTGAACTCCACGCTGTAGACATCCTTCTTTCCCCCTTTCTCTCCCACGAAGTATATCCTCGACAGACTCACCCCGTGGTCACCGGTGATGGCGACTATTATCCGGTCGCAGAACCGGTGTGCCATCTCGCGGATGTCTTTGACCGTGGCCACATAACGCCGACCTTCCACCATCTTACCCGTAGAGGTGTCTAAAAGCCGCAGTTCGGCCACCAGCTTCTTGCCAAACCGCTTGAAGCGGCCCTTTAC
>WFVQ01000102.1 GCA_015491585.1 Deltaproteobacteria bacterium | reverse complement strand
CCCCAGAAGGGAGTTGAGGGGGCAGGGGGTGGAGGCCATAGTCGCTGAAATCGACACCGGTACCGGCGCAATAGCCAGGATGTGGCTGAAGAACGAGATGGGGGCAGTGACCTATCTCGAATTTTCTGGAATCAAGTGGAACCGGCCTCATGACGACGAGTTCTTCCGCTTCCACGTTCCCGAGGGTGTCACGGTCTACCGCGACGTAGATGACGGGGAAGGGTCTGGAACCGATTCTGAAAAAGTTCAATAGGAGGAAACGATGGATCAGGAGCTGATGAAGAGGATAAGGGAGCTGGCCAAGGAGAAGAAGGCGGTCATACTGGCGCACAACTACCAGCTTCCGGAGATACAGGAGATCGCGGATCTCACCGGCGATTCACTGGCACTGGCCATAGAGGCGTCCAAGACCGACGCAGAGATGATCGTGTTTTGTGGCGTCCATTTCATGGGTGAATCCTCTGCCATAATCTGTCCCGACAAGAAGACGGTCCTGCCGGTGGTGGAGGCCGGCTGCGCTATGGCCGACATGTTGACCGCCGAGGAGCTGCGTCAGGAGAAGGATTCCCTCCCAGGGGTCCCGGTGGTGACCTATGTCAACTCCTCGGCAGAGGTCAAGGCCGAGAGCGACATCTGCTGTACCTCCGCCAATGCTGTGCAGGTCGTGAAGTCGCTGGAGGGGGACGAGGTCCTCATGACCCCTGACAGGAACCTCGCCATGTGGGTCCAGCGCCACACCGACAAGAAGGTCCACTACTGGCCGGGTTACTGCCCCATCCACAACAACCTCACGGTGGAGACCCTGAAAAGGGCCATGAAGGAGCATCCCCACGCTGTGGTCATGGCCCATCCCGAATGCCCTCCAGAGGTGATCGACATGGCCGACGTGGTCAGGAGCACCAGCGGAATGCTGGCATATGCCAAGGAGTCCAGCGAAAAGGAGTTCATAGTCGCCACCGAGGTCGGCCTGCTCTACCCCCTCGAGAAGGAAAATCCAGGCAAGCGGTTCTATCCTGCCTCTCCTGAGATGGTCTGCGAGGACATGAAAAAGACCACCCTTTCCGACGTCCTCAGGGCACTGGAGGAGGAGGGTCCAGTTATTACCGTGCCGGAGGAGATCCGGGTCAAGGCGCTGAAGGCGCTGGAGAGGATGATGGCGGTGCCCAGGGACTAGGAAGCTCAGAGTCGGTTTGGGGCCGTGGCGAGGATCAGTTTCTGGCAACTCAGGCAGTAGGTGTAGGTCCTTTCACTGAACCGCTGCCTGTTGTCCCAGCAGAATTTTTGCGGCCCTGGAGCTGATCTTCGCCCTTCCTCGACCCTCTCCTCACCTGTCTGCCGGGTCCATTTTTGCCCGCCTTGGTAAGGAGGCCACCTTTCCGCCTCGTCTCCATGACGAGGCCGCGCCGGGACCGAAGCGGGGCATCTATGCCCCTTCCCCAGATTCTCTCTTCACTATCATCAGGCTGAGGTATTCTGGCCGTGTCCCGCCCTCCAGTGTCTCGAGATCCAGGTGGATCGTTTCCCCATCCAGGCAGCACCTGGAGATCATGGCCCCTTGCCAGCAGGCATCCGCTTTGTTGACGGCCTCCAGGATCTCTGGAAAACGTCTGTATACTTTCAGTATCACCACGTTGTCCGAGCTCTCCATCGCCTTCCGGACTGTCTTGGCTCCCTCTGTACCCGGGACTATCAGGAGGGTCTCGTGGGCCTCGGCGAGCACCATGTTCAGCCTCGATGCGGCCGCATGGTAGGAGGTGATTCCTGGCACCGTCTCCACGTGCACGTCAGGGACAATGCGGCGTATGGTCTTGAGCAGGTAGCCGAACGTGGAGTAGGTGAGGGGATCTCCCAGGGTCACGAAGCCCGCGTCCTTACCCTGGTCCAATACCTCGATCACCTTGAGGGCGTTGGACCTCCACTCACGCTCCAGGATCTCCTTGTCTCTGGTCATGGGGAACGGCAGCCTCTCCACCCTCTTGTCCGACACGTACTCCTTGATTATCTCGAAGGCGATGGAGTATTCGTTGGCGCTGGAGGATGCGGCGAATATCACCGGAATCCGTTCGAGGAGTCTGGCCGCCTTGAGGGTGAGCAGCTCGGGATCACCGGGACCGACGCCGATTCCGTAGAGGGTGCCTCTCTTTTGGTTGGCGCTCCTCATGGCCCGTTTCCCTCCTCCTCCGCCATGATCGCCAGGGCGTTGACCACCGTGGCGGCCACGGCAGAGCCCCCCTTGTTCCCCTCTACCGATATGAATTCAAGAGGTGATTCCATGAGAAATTCCTTGGACTCCAGGGCGCTCACGAATCCCACGGGCGTGCCAACCACCAGGACAGGGGGCTCCATCTCCCCCTTCGAGACCATGTCGAGTAGCGCCAGCAGGGCGGTGGGGGCGTTTCCTATGGCGAATATGCCGATCTTCCCCAGCCGCTTTGATGCCACATGGACCGCTGCCGCTGCCCTGGTGGTGGACATCTCCTTGGCCAGCAGCGCGGTGTCTGGATCCCCCATGAAGCAGTAGGGCGTGCTCCCGAACCTGGCTATCCTCCGTACTGAGATCCCTGCCAGCGCCATCTTGGTGTCGGTGACCACGGGAAGCCCGGCCTTTATTGCCGAAATGCCGGCCTCGACTCCGTTGCGGGAAAACATGGCCCTGCGGCCGTAGTCGAGGTCGCCGGTGGTGTGGATCATCCTCCGGACCACCGGCCACTCCTTGCGGCCGAAGGATGCCTTCACATCGGCCGGGACCGTCTGGTCAATTATTTCGAAGCTCTTTCGTTCTATGGCCTCTGGGTTCCAAATGGGCTCGAACATCTCTTCAACTCCTATGCAATGGTGCGGACCATGTGGTTCACCGCTTCAGGATTACTGCCGAAGTGGAGGTGCACATAGCTGGCGACCACGCTTCCGTCCCTGATGCCGGGATCACAGTCCTGCCCCGCTCCCGGCGCCCTGGTGGTGAATGCCGGCACACCACCCGCCCGGGCCGATATCCTGGAATAGTGGAATTCGTGCCCCCGGAACCTGGTGCCCGGCGGGCCGAAGGGAGAGTGGTCCAGGAGTTCCGCCTCCCTGTATCCCAAGGCCTGGAACCGGCCGGCCATCTCCACCTCTACGGGCAGCAGGCCCGCCATCTCGACCCGCTTGCCACCGGCCAGCTTGAGTGCCTTGGAGAGATAGATCATGCCTCCGCACTCGGCATAGATGAAGACACCCTGTTCCTTGGCCTCATGCATGGCTTTTATCATAGGGCGATTTCCTGCCAGCACCTCGGCGTGGAGCTCTGGATATCCGCCTCCCAGGTAGACCGCACGGGTGGCGGGAGGCAGGCGGTCATCCTTCAGGGGAGAGAAGAAGGCGATCTCCGCCCCGGCCTCGCTTAGTATGTCCAGGTTCTCCTGATAGTAGAAACAGAACGCCCTGTCCCTGGCCACTGCCACCACAGGGCCGCCGGAACCGCGGCGCCTGGAGGCGGGTTGAGTGGATGCGGCCTTCTGGCCCAGGAGCTTCAGGATACGCTCCACGTCAAGGTGCTCCTCGACGAAGGCGGCGAGGCGTTCAAGCCATGCACCACGCTCCCCAACGTCTTCAGCGGTCACAAGCCCCAGATGCCTCGATTCCAGCGCTACATCCTTGTCCCTGGGCAGGAAGCCGATGGCCTCCACGCCCTCCACCAGCTCCACCGCCTCTCTCAGGAGCTGCTCATGGCGCCTGGAGCCGACGTTGTTGAATACCACCAAGGGGATCGAGATATCCGCGCGGAATTCCGCAAAACCCTGGATCAACGGCGCCACACTGCCTGCGGCCGAGGAGGCGTCCACCACCAGGATCACCGGCAGTCCCAGCCATGAGGCTATCTCCGCAGTTGTGCCGTCGAGCCGGTCGCCCCTCACTCCGTCGAACAGTCCCATTACCCCTTCCACCACCGCGATGTCGGCCCCTGCCGAATGGTGTGCATATGTGCCCAGGACGTGCTCCCTGGGAGTCATCCACCCATCCAGGTTGTAGGAGGGGCGGCCGGTGGCCAGGGCGTGCAGGCCGGGATCTATGAAGTCTGGCCCTACCTTGAACGGCTGGACCGAAAGACCTCTCCTGGAGAGGGCGGCCATTAGGCCCAGGGCCACGGTGGTCTTGCCGCTTCCGCTGCGCGGGGCTCCGATTACGACTCCTCTGGCCATACTATCTCTTCCCACCGCCGTGCATGGCCCTGGCCAGCTCTTCGACTGCCTCGGCGGCGTGCTGGGTGGGCCTGGAGAACAGACTCTCATCCACGTAGATGACCCTTCCCTCGGACACCGCCCTCATGGTTGAAAATATGGGACGCTGCTCCAAGGGGACGGGATTCCGGTTCATGGGTCCTTTCTGGACTACATACAGGTCGGCGTCGCACTGAAGCACCGTTTCCATGGAAGGGCGCACGAACTTCTTGGGTATGTCGTGGAAGCAGTTTCTTCCGCCTGCAGCGCGGATCACTGCATCCACGAGGGAGCGGCCGCCGGCGCAGAGGAGGTTTGGATACCTGACCTCAAAGATCACCACAGGCCGCTCTCCTCCCCGTATATTCTCTTTGACGCGCTCCAGCCGTTCCTTCATCTCTTGAACCATCTGCTCGGCCCTGGCCTCTGTGCCGGTTAGGATGCCCAGGCGTGTTATCACGGAGAATATCCCTTCGAACGTGGCCGGATTGAAGAAGGCCACCTCCACGCCGTGAGAGATGAGCTGGCGTACCGGCTCGAGCGCTGCCTTGCGGCCTCCCCCCTGGATCACCAGGTCTGGCTGGAGGGCGAACACCATCTCCACATTTGGGCGCATGTGGGTGCCTATGGACGGTTTCGAGAGGATCGAGGGCGGACGGGTGTCCGCCTTGGTCCTGGCCACGATTCGCTCCTCTGCGCCCAGTCCGGCGAGTATCTCGTTGAAGGCGCCGTAGAGGGCGATTATGCGCCGGGCCGGAGCTTCAAGGCATATCTTGCGGCCGAGATCGTCTTCTACGCAGCGATCCTCGGAGCCGCACCACGACGAGCCCACACCCCCGAAGAGCAGCGCGGCTGTCAGCAAAGGAACAAGGATGAATTTCATTACAACTCCCCGGCATCAGTTGTGGAGAAGGCCCGCCGCAAAAACAAAAAGCCCAGATCTTACGACCTGGGCGCCCGCAAACCCACGTGTCTTGCCTTTCCGCTGCATGGCCTTCGCATGCACCGGATCATGCCAGCGGCAGGTATCCTGGCTCGTGGATCGTCCTCCGGCCGCGCCTTCCCACCAAAAGGCAGTGGCATCATGCGGCCTTCGTCCCCACTCACAGTGGCGGGCCCGCTCCGGATTCTCACCGGATTCCCTGAGCCACCGGCTTGAACGATAATGATAGCGAACAATACAATGTCAGCCGTTCCGATGCAAGGAAGGAGTCAGCAGATGTTGTATGCTTACAGTCCACAAAGGAAAGATCTAGGTAAAGACGCGGTTGATTGAGAACTGTCTTTTAATGGAGGAGATATGGCGGCCCAATATAGACCTAAACAGACGAACAAGACCCAGTTCCAAAGGTGGCTCTTTATCCACGAAAGGATCAGCATGGGCAAATATCCCAATTGTCAGCAGATGGCGAAGGAATACGGAGTAAGTCCAAAGACAATTCAGCGGGATATAGATTACATGAAAAACATGTTGGAAATGCCCATTGAATATGATGGAAGCAAGAAAGGTTTTTATTATACTAAGAAGGTTCCTTTCCCGACTCTTCCCATAGGAGTCACCGATCTATTTACCTTTTTCTTGACCGATCTTCTGCTGAGTCAGTATGAGGGCACTCCCATGTACGAGACTTTGAATGAGAGTTTGGAAAAGATAAAGAGGGCTTTGGATTACGACCGAAAATCTCAGTTCAACGATCTCCAGAGGAAATTCACCATTGTTCCTCCACCGCGGGTGAAAATGGATCCTAAGATTTGGGATATGATCGTGAGCTGTCTGAGGGATGAAAAGGTGCTCAAGATATCTTACAAGGCGCCAGCCAAGGAGATGACGGAGAGAGAAGTGGACCCTTATCATATGGTGTATTACCAGGGAAGCTGGTATCTCATAGGGTGGTGTCACTTGAGAGAGGGCGTAAGGATATTCAACGTTGGCCGTATAAAGTCGGCATGCGAGACAGATAAGAAGTGCAAGTCGTCTGCTAAATACCAGATTGACTTCAACAAGATAGGGGCCAACACCTTTGGAATCTATTGGGAAGAGCCTCAAGAGAGGGTGGTGTTGAACTTTTCCTCTGTAGTGGCGGAGTATATTGAAGAGCGCCATTGGTGGTATGGGGAAAAGGCATCTCTATCGCCGAAGATAGAGCAATTGCCCGATAACGGCATAAAGTTCACCATAAAGGTCGACAGACTGGAAGACATAATACCGTGGATACTTTCTTGGGGAGAGCATGTTGAAGTTTTGGAGCCTAAAGAGCTGAGGGAAAAAATAGCATCAATAGCGGGTAGGATAGCTAAAAATAATAACAAATTGCTCTAAATTACATTAGAGCATGTTTCCTTCCATGCACCTCGTTTCGCTTTTTTTTATTCATTTGGATGGCATTTTAGAAAGTTAGCCGCTGTTGTGAGCGTTGGCTATCGATAGCCATTGTCCCCTTTCCCCTTTTTCATTCACAGAAAATTTAATATAGGACATTATTTGTCCTATATCTTCTGGTATGAGTATTCTTAAGAGCTCAAAGTCAATAGTTGGAATTAAATTTATTTGCTATTGCCAAAGCGCAATAAATTACATATCAAGAGGTGGCAAATTATATAACTAAGGCCATAGAGATTTGAGAAAAATATTCTATCCTCAGAGATAGAATAGTTTTCTGGCTGAAGGGGAGAAATGGATTGACACGTTTGCAAGGCAATTTGCTGCAAAGTATGCATATTGCTTTGTGGATTTTCTTCCTGATTGGAAAAGATATGGCCGTGCCGCAGATTAAATCAAAGAGCTAATGTTGTTTAATGATATCAAATTTATTATTGGCACTTTATAGTGAGGTTTTAATGGGGATGTAGATCACTATAAGAAAGTTTGATGATAAAGAGGTATGCATTTGCAAAATTATGCTTGAAAATGAATATAATTATTGTGCATTTAATCTCGATATCTCCAGGCAGAATTGTGACAATTTTCTATATCGGTTAGAGTTTAAGCATAAGAAAAAATGCTAAAGGTATTAATGGGGTATTTTGCGATTTTAAAACTTAATCATTTTGCTAAAAATGTGGGCTGATTGCTAAAAGAATCTTATGAAAATAAAGTAGGAGAATAAGGCATGAAAAATCATGACATGGATGCAAAAGAACGGGCTTGGCTTTGGAGGTTGAGCATAAAAAGGGCCATACATGCACTCGCTTCCTCGATAAGGCCAACAGTCAAACGTATCATACAACCAATTCCTCCCCTATACTTTCAGCCTGCCCAGGTGACAGCTGCTTCAAGCTATGGCATTGATCCCACGAAGGTGTCGCAGCCAATAGGGGCTCCAAGCTACACCGAAGTGAAGTGGGATTTTGAAGGGGTGATTTTCATCTTTCTTGATAGCGCTTTAAAGGTGACCAGCGAGGAGTATCTTCAGGCAAAAGCAGAGATAATAGCGGCTTGTAGTGTTAGAGATCTGTTGATTCTCAATCTTTATTCGCTTCATGATTCTGATGAAATCGCAGCTATGGCCGTTAGCTCCAAAGATAAGGAGCAGGCTGCGGACTTCATCAACAGCGATAGGAGGTGGAGAGAAGGAAATTTCCATAAATTCGTGTATGACTTGGATGAAATTTTGAGCAATGATAACCGTATTGTCAAAGCAATAAGTGAGGCATTCAAAAAAGCGGCTATAGAAAACTCAAATAAGAGAAAAATTATGACTTGTGACGACTTGTTAGAAGCATATTATATGCACAAAATTGTAGCGCTTGTGTTGACAAATGGTATCTTTAAACCCGTGCAAATCAATACGGAGAAATATTTAGATTATGCATCTTATTTTAGAGATCCTCCCATGAGATACATAACAAACGACGCTATGGAAAACCCTTTCAATGTTGCTCGTGAAGTAAGAATGAAGTTGATGATATGGCAGAAGGTCTGACTTAAAAATGTATTTTCTAATAATTCAAGATCGCTATAGCCAATGATAAAGAGTTGAATGGGGACCGGAAATGGTGTCGTTTATTTTGAGCGAGGCGGATCTTTTGGAGATGACGCCAGAATGGATAGTCCTTGTGTTTGGCCGTACAGATGATGTCTCTGTATATCTATGTGCCGTGGGGGTGGAAGCGGCACAGACCCTCCTGATTCCAAGACGCCTGGACCTGGACTATATGTGGCAACTCGCTCGCCATTATGGCCTTGATAGGCGGCTTAAGGCCTGGATAGAATCGCTACCATCGTCCATGTCGCAAGATTTCCTTATTGATGGCTGTCAGCCTATAGATATCGCGGAATATTTGGACGCCGATAGGAATTTCGTTTATGTCCTTCGGCCTGCGGAACAGCCGATATACAAGGTCCTCGATTATACGGACACGGTGGAATGGAACTTCGAGCCCAAGCCTTTAGGAGGAGTCCATCTCTAAAATCAAAGTGTTTTCAGGAGAGTGATATGCCGATATTTGTCGATTGCTCCAATCTTGCGGAGAGCTTATGGGGGAGTCCTGGAATAAGGGAGCATATCAAGTCCATTTACCAGCTTCCAGAACACGCGGAGGACCGCACCTCGTTTTTGCGTGCCCTAAACCTCGCATTCCGATACCATCAGCCTGCACCTGCCGATCCCTTTTCCATCTGCCTCACAAATCAAGAGGTATTCAAGGCAGCGGTATGGGCCATTGGGAGCAACATGCGGGAATGGAATCTCTTTCTTAAAAAAGAACCTGAGCTGAGTAGTGTTCTTTGTAATTATGATATCACCGCCGTTACGAGAGCGTCGCACTCCCCTGATTACATATCATGCATTGGAGCCATTTTGGGCGGACAAACTGGGTCAAAGGATGCCAGGGCAATAGTCGATTGGGCGAAAATGCTCAGCGGCTTCGGGCCATCGAATTCAAAGAGTTACTATAGTCGGCAGATCCAACCGGTTGCAAAAACGGTTTATAATTCTCTTAAAAGTTTTCATCATTCTCTATGGCCGGCAGGAAGGGTCAAGACATCCAAAGGTTTTGTGTTGAATTGTGATCCTCATTATGCGGCGGAGATCACCGCCATCTGCCTTGTGGCCATTTTTAGCAATCCTCTCAAGAAGTGGAAGAAACAGGGTGTTAAAGAATGGAAAGGAATGGGATTCGCGCTTGGCATGGAGTTCATACGGAATCTTGGGTGGCCAGGTTTCAAGCCAGATCGCCACGTGATCAGGCTTTTCAATAGCTGGGGTTTGAAAAATACCTATAAGACCATGATAGAGAGGAGTCCTGCCATTCACTTCATAAAGAGCGTGGTTGGAAGGAGAAAGTTATCTCATGAGATTTTTTACGCCTTCCTTGGCTTGACGGTCTCTCCTCCCCCTTCCGTGATGCCCCCTTCGTTCTCAGATAACCTGATATGGTTATTGGGCTCCGAGGTGGAGAGAAAAGGTAACCGTTCAAAGGCAAAAAGTGTCTATACCATGAAGGAGACGGCCCTCCCTCATCCATTTTACAGGACCAAAGTGAAAGACTGCTCAGGTGATGGCAAATGGCATATCTGGGAGGAAGCGATAAGAAACGGTATTTTCAGGGATATGAGTGCATGGGTTGCAAATTCCTTCTCACCTCTGGGAAAGGAACGGGTGTGGTCCAAGCTGGCGTCTCTGGATGCGGTGCTGCTCATGCCTATCGATATATTCAGAAAGGCGGTGGAGCAAGGAGGCGTTGAACTAGTTCAGATGCCCGGACCTGAAATTGGATATGAACCGTGGTGGCAAGGTTGTGAAGAGCCTCCTGAACCGAATACACAATTTCCAGACGACTGGGAGGAAGAGTTGTGGCCCAGGCCCACAAAGAATGGTGAGGAGGACAATCCTGAAATTGCAGATGTACCTGAAACGGTAGAGGTGCCTATTGATAGGGAACCGATTCCCTGGCCAGGGGGTGAGGAAGCAAAAAGAGGGGGAGCGGGAGAAGAGAAGGAGGATACGCCGCCTGAAAAACGCCGCCCCTTCGGCCCGCCAGACATGGAAGTTGGTCCCCTCGAAGATGAATCTATCCTCAGCGAAGGCCCCTATCACGGCGTCGGTAAAGGGGCTCAAAAGCTCATAATAGAGCCTTATGGCATGTACGTGCCGTCATTGCGGCAATGGGCCAAGAAATTGCCAAAGGGCGGATATGAATGGAAGTGTATTCATGCCTTTATTGAGCAAAATCCGCGCAACTCAGGCCCTGCAATACTTCTTTTCCCAGAGGCCATCTCCACGATACCCCGCAAGTTGGAACGGGTTATCAATGCTCAAAGACTTTCACGGGACAAATTCATGCCAGATGGCTGCACAGCCACCATGAGTGGCCTGAGGATGATATTTTTTCATGAGGTTGGGCATCACATCTTTTCAGATTTTCAATATGGAAAAAGTCCGGCCAAAGAAGTGTATCACGAGGCCCTTGCCAGCTGGTTAGCCCACAAGCTCCTTGCGCCCTGGGAGCAAAAATTACTCAAGGAGTTGAGCTATACTCAACCGCCTATATATCGGGCATACCTGGGGCTGGTCTTTATGGAGAATGGAGTGGGCATGGAGAAGCCTTTCAGCTTATTGGTAAACCACGCTTATGCCGGCACATTTGAGGGCGCGGCTCATGCCATGAGAAGTCATTTGCTCAGGTTGAGGCCGCATTTCCATACCATCGGCACATCTGCAGCCGTTTCCACGGAGCTGGCCCTGGCGTTCAGGCTTGTCAGCCTGCTTTGAGCCTCCAGCTCATGGGTGAGGCCGGGGAGTGGAAGCCGCTCTCCCCCGGCTTCACTCCTCCTGCCCCGCGGGAAGGGTGCCCCAGGTGGTGGCGGCATAGGCGGAGTGGTTGTGGATGGACTCGAAGTTCTCGGCCTCTATGGAGAACCAGGTGATCCTTGGCATGGCCCTCAGCCGCTCATATACGCTCCTGACCAGATCCTCTACGAACATGGGGGAGTCATAGGCCCTTTCCGTGACATACTTTTCGTCGGGCCGTTTCAGGACCGAATAGACCTCGGAGGAGGATGCCTTTTCGATCTCGCTGATCACCTCCTCCAGCCAGAGGAACTCCTTGAATCGCACCCTTACCCTGACTTCACCCCTCTGGTTGTGGGCGCCGTAGTCGGAGATCTCCTTGGAGCAGGGGCAGACAGTGGTCACAGGAACGCAGGCCACCAACACCATGTCTAACCCCTTTCGCAGAGTGCCGTGAAGGCCGCACTGGTATTCCATGAGCCCCGGCGTGCCTGTGACAGGCGCCTTCTTCTCTATAAAGTAGGGGAAGTCGATCTCCAGGTGGGCCTCTTCGGCGGATAGCCTGCGCTTCATCTCTCCCAGTATCTTCGGAAAGGTGGCCACGTCGATCCTGCGGCGGAACTGGTTGAGGATCTCCACGAACCGGCTCATGTGGGTGCCCTTGAAATGCCTGGGCACGTTCACGTACATGTTGACGCTGGCCACGGTCTCCTGGGTGCGGTTCTCCTTGTCGAATACCCGGACCGGATACCGGATGTTCTTTATCCCCACCTTCTCCAGGGCTATATTTCTGTAGTCCGGCAGGCTCTGGACGTCGGCCAGGCCCTGTGATGGATTCTCGGCGCCCACGGTCCCGGTCACTCCTTCCCGAGCTGTTCCAGCCGTTCCACCAGGGCGTCCGCCACCTGTTTCATCTCGTCGGAAGAGGCGTACACCGGAGAGGAGGAGCGTTCCGCCCTGGCCACCTGCCGGTCTGCAGGAAAGACCACCACTGGCTCCACGCCGAGTTCGGACTTTATGAACTCGATGTCCTCTTCGTCAGCCACCCCGTTGGCGACGGCCAGGGGTTGTGAGATGCCTATGTCAGCGGCCAGCCGCTGGATCTTTCTGGCGGTCTCGATGCTGCCGCGGTAGGGCTGAACCACCATGAGCAGATGGTCCACGCCCATTATGGTGCCGCGGCCCAGGTGCTCCACGCCCGCCTCCATGTCCAGCACTATATCCTCGTCAGGAGAGAGGATGAGGAGGTTGAGCAGGTTTCTCAATACCGCGTTCTCGGCGCAGGCGCAGCCGCCGCCACCCTTCTCCACCGCGCCGAGCACCATCAGCCTGACCCCATCCTTCTCCCTCATGAATCTCGATGGCAGGTCGTCCACCTTGGGATTTATGTTGTAGAAAGGGCCGTCGCGCTGGGTCCTCTCCTGGAGGAGATCGGTCATCTCGGCTATGGGCACTATCTCGTCGGCCTCCTCGAAGCCCAGCACCCTTGCCAGATGGGGGCTGGGATCGGAGTCGATCGCCAGCACCCGGCGGCCCTTCCGCCTAAGCGCATCTATTATGAACGCGCTCACCGTGGTCTTTCCCACGCCGCCTTTTCCGGTAACTGCTATCTTCACCCTCTCCTCCTTTCGTGCAGGAGTTCCTCTATCCGGTCCCACAGCCGGTGGGCTACGGACTGCTTGCTCATGAGCTCCATCTCCTCGCGCCTGCCGTCGCTCCACAGCAGCAGGACCTGGTTGGTGTCGGCGTCGAAACCCGCGCCGGGCCGTGTCACGTCGTTGGCCACGAGCATGTCCGCTCCCTTGCGGCGCACTTTTTCGGCGGCGTTCCGCTCAAGGTCCCCGGTCTCGGCGCAGAATCCCACTACTACCTGGCCCTTTCCCCTGTTGGAGCAGAGCCATGAGAGGATGTCCTCGGTCCTTTCCAGCTCCAAGGTCATGAACTCCGACTCTCCTTTCTTGATCTTGGTGCCGGAGCTGCGCCGAGGCCTGAAGTCCGCCACAGCCGCTGCCATCACCACCGCGTCGCAGCGGGGTGCCAACTCCTTGACCGCCTCCGCCATCTCCGCGGCGGTAGCGACCGGGTAGAGCGCGCATCCAGGGGGCGGAGCCAGGGACACCGGACCAGAGACCAGATGGACATCCGCGCCCCTTGCAGCCGCGGCCTCTGCCACCGCATAGCCCATCTTGCCGGAAGACCTGTTGGAGATGTAGCGCACCGGGTCCACCGCTTCCCTCGTCGGGCCCGCCGTCACCAGCACTCTCCTTCCCGCAAGGGTCTGTGGCAGGACGGCCCGGAGAAGCTCCACCCTTACGGCATCCCACTGGGGAAGACGGCCCCGTCCGGTTTCCCCGCACGCCGTCTCTCCGGTCTCGGGCTCGACCACGGCATGGCCCCGCGCCTTAAGCCTGGCGACGTTCTCCCTGGTTGCCGGATGGGCGTACATAGCGGGGTTCATGCTGGGAACGAACACCACCTTGCCGGTGTACGAGAGCAGAAGGGTGGAGAGAAGGTCATCGGCCAGGCCGCAGGTGGCCTTGGCCAGGATGTTGGCCGTGGCCGGAGCGACCACGAAGACATCGGCCCTTCTCGCAAGGGAGATGTGGGGGATGGTGTGGGCCGTCTCCTCGTCGAACAGTCCTGTTTCAACCCTCCTGCCGCTCAGGGCCTCGAAGGTTAGCGGCGAGACGAACCTGGTCGCGCTTGAGGTCATCGCCACCTGCACCGCTGCTCCAAGCTCCATCATGGGCCGGATCCAGCCGGCCACCTTGAAGGCGGCGATCCCGCCGCTAACCCCGAGCAGTATGGTCTTGCCCTCCAGGGGGCGGAAGCGGTACTCCCTGGCCATTAC
>WFVQ01000101.1 GCA_015491585.1 Deltaproteobacteria bacterium | reverse complement strand
ACCTCACCGGGTCTGCGGCCAAGGCCGGCGTGGCATTCAACTATCCGCCCGCCGTCCGTTTCTTCTGGGAGTTTCTTTACGCATTCGTAGAGAACATGCTGGTGCGGTTCGAGCCATTCCTGGTGGCTGCCTTCATCTGGATGAGGACGGAGGGCGCCCACCGCAGATTGGCAGGCTGAGTTGAGCCTTTGCTTTGGATTGTATTTCCCTTCATGAAGGCTATATTTTTTGAAATACGTGCATCAAAGGTCCTGTTGGGCCGGCGCATGGAGCCGGCGGAGTGTGAGATCTCCATCCCGTCTTCCGTTGACTCGCCTGGATATGATGCTAACCTTGAAAAGCATGGGAGGCGGTATGGAAAAGGGCTCGACCTCAGGAGTATGGGTCATGGATGCTGTAAGATGGACGGTTTCGATGTTTCTTGCCGTGTTTATCTTTTCGGCTGCCGCCGTGGCAGGAGAGGGGAAGGGCGGTGGAGGAGCCGCCGGTTTTGAGGGTGTGCCCCTGCCCACGGGGCTCTCGAAGGATACCTGGTTCATCATTTATTACATAGACAAGCGCTTCGAGGCCATAGACAAGCGTTTCGAGCAGATAGACAAGCGTTTTGCTCAGATGCAGCACGAGATGGACAAGCGTTTCGATGAGGTGGATAAGAGGTTCGAGATGATAATAGACCTCATGACGGCCATAGTGGGTGCGTTTGCGGCCATAGTGGCGGTGGCCATCGGTTTCGCCATATGGGACCGCCGTACCATGACCAGGCCCTTTGAGGACAAGATAAAGAAGCTGGAACAGGATACCGACAAGCTGCGCCGTCTCATAGATGCCCTCAAGAAGCTGGCGAAGCAGGACCCCAAGCTGGCGGAGGTGCTTCGTTCCTTTTCGCTGATGTAAGTCTAAGCGGTGTAATCGTCCTGTGGTTAGTCCGTGGGATGGAGAAGAGAGCAGGGGGCCGGTGCGGCCCAGGGAGGTGGTTTCGAATGATACGTGGAATCCGTTCATGCCTGCTGCTTGCCCTGACATTGATGGCAACGGCAGCGGTGGGAACCGTACATGCCTGGGACAAGGTCCGTTTCAAGGCTGACGACGGCCTGACAGTGACCGCCGACCTCTACCGTAGCAACAACCGGAACGCCCCGCTCATCATCCTCTTCCATAGGGCTGGCTGGAGCAGGGGGGAGTACCGGCCTGTGGCACCGCGCCTGGTGGAGATGGGGTATCACTGTCTGGCCGTTAATCAGCGTTCCGGCGGCTCAGTCCTCGGCATCGTCAACGAGACCGCGGCCAAGGCGGTTGCCTTGGGCCGGGCGGTGGACTTTCTGGCCGCCTACCAGGACATGGAGGCCGCTCTCCGGTACGTGCGTGAGAAGTTTCCAGAAAGCAAGGTGATACTGTGGGGCAGCTCCTACTCGGCGTCGCTGGCGCTCGTGTTGGCCGCTCACCACCAAGACGAGGTGGCGGCTGTGCTGGCCTTCTCTCCTGGCGAATATTTCGCCAAGTTCGGGAAGAGCCCCACGCTGGTGCAAGACGGGGTGAAAGGGCTGCGAATGCCTGTGTTCGTCACCTCTGCCAGGAGTGAGGAGGGTAGGTGGAAGGCCATATTCGACGCCATACCGTCCGGGGACAAGGTCTCTTTCATCCCAAGCGCCAAAGGTGCCCACGGCACCCAGGCCCTGTGGCCGGAGACGCCTGGCAGCCGAGAATACTGGAAGGCGGTGCGGAGGTTCCTGGAGATGTACGCGCCTACTGCCAGGGGGGCGGCTCAACCCTCCTCGGCTATGTCTTCCAGGTTGCTCCAGATCTTGAACAGTGCTGACTTGAGGCCCTGGGCCTGCTTCTTGGTAAGGCCCTTGGTCGCCTCCCTGTGGACCTCGAATCCCACCTTGTCAATGAGTTCCCTGTAACCCATCCCCTTCTTGGTTAGAAAGATGTGGTAGGCGCGGCGGTCCTTTGGGCTGCGGCGCCTTTCAATTATCCCGGCAGCCTCCAGGCGGTCCAGGGTCCGGACCAGGGTGGGACTCTCGATGTAGAGACGGTTTGCCAGCTCTGTCTGCGTAAGGCCCTGTTCCTCGAAGAGTTTGGCCAAGACGCAGAACTGGGCGCTGGTCAGGTTGTGGTCTGCAAGCTTTTTGTCAAAGGCCTTCTGGAAGACTCTGACCAGACGGTTGGCTATGAATCCGAGGCAGTCGTCTATCTTGAAATGTTCTTCCATTTTTCCTGCTCCTAAAAAAATTTTAATTT
>WFVQ01000100.1 GCA_015491585.1 Deltaproteobacteria bacterium | reverse complement strand
GGCTCTACCTGTTCGAGACCCAGGGCAGCCGCTTCTCCATCAGAGGCGGCATGGAGAAGGGGGTGAAGGAGCTCCACGACGAGATCGTTTCCATGCTCACAGACCTCTTCGAGGAGGGGATGGAGAAAAAGAGATTCCGTCCAGAATTCTCACCCAGGATGCTGGCCGTGGCCCTGGAAGGTCTGTCCAACGGAATAATGGTGGACTGGCTGGAGCACGGCTGCAAGCCGCCCAGCCCCACCCCGGAAGAACTCCTCTCTATGTTCCTCGGCGAAATCGAGGCAGCACCATCATCGAGCAAAAGCTACAGGGAGGTTTCCCCATGAGACAAGCCCCCATTGTCTTCGCGCTGCTTCTCGCCCTGTTGCTGCCGTGCGGTGCGGGCGCCCAGGACGAGATGAGCCTCGGCCAGGTGGTGGAGCTGGTCCTGAAGGCAAATCCCGCGCTCAAGGCCAGAGACGAGCAGGTGGCGTACGCCAGGGAAGATGCCTTGGCGGCCAACAGGGCCAGATGGGCCTCTCTATCCCTCTCCTACCGCTATGCCCGCCTGAACGAGCAGCCCTATTTCCGGTTCAGGGAAGTGCCAGGCTCCCCCCGCTTTCCTTACAGCGACGAGGACAACGCGGAATGGACCGTTGAGGTGTTCCAGCCACTATTCACCGGCTTCGCCCTCATCTCAAAGGAGAAGATGGCTGCCTTGGAGGTGGATGCAGAAGAGGTCGAGAGAAGGCAGGATGTGCTGGACCTGAGCCTTCAAGCAAAGGAGGCCTATTTCCACCTCCTTTTGGCGCGGCGGGGTGTCGAGGTCGCAGAGGAGGCCGTGCGGAGCCTCGAGGCCCATGAAAGGGACGCATCGGGCTTCTTCAAGCAGGGCCTTATACCCTACAACGACCTCCTGCGGTCCAAGGTGGCGCTGGCCGCAGCCAGACAGCGCTTGGCAAGCGCGAAGGCACGCCTGGAGGCAGCACGGGATCGTCTGAACGTCCTCATGGCCAGGCCGGTGGGGACCCCTCTGTCCGTGGAGGAGATCGGGGACGGAACCCGCTCCCTGCCGAGCCTTCAGGCACTCACGGAGGCAGCACTGGAGCACCGGCCTGAGAGAAAGGCCCTCGCACTAAGGATGGAACAGGCACGGCTCATGGCCCGCATAGCGAGGTCCAAGCGGCTGCCCCAGATAGGGCTGGTGGCACGCTACCAGCAGATGGGCGAGGATCTCCTGGCCACCGAGAACGACTACACCAATCCAAGGAACAGCCTGGTGGCCTTGGAGGCCAGATGGGAACTCTTCCAGTGGGGAAGGACGTCCCATGAGATCGAGAAGGCCAGGCACAAGGAGAAGGAGCTGGCATACGTGCTCCAGGGGCTGGACTCCGAGATAGCATACCAGGTGAAGCGGGCATGGCTCGGCGTAAAGGTGGCGGAAGAGAACGTCTTCACAGCCCGGACCGCCCTGGACCAGGCCAAGGAGAACTACCGCATCACAAATCTCCAATACAGGGAGCACATGGTCCCGAGCAGCGATGTCCTCGACGCCAGGCAGTTCCTCTCGGAGGCTGAGACGAACTACTACAAGGCGCTCTACGGATACCGCATCTCCATCGCCAGGCTGGAGCGGGCCGTGGGCGTATCCCTTGACGCGATTGACAAAAGCGAGGGCCAGGATAGAGTCGGGCGTGAAACCGTGGACGCGAGGTAGACAATGAGCATCAAGATCGCCCCTTCCATACTGTCCGCCGACTTCTCCCGGCTGGGCCAAGAGATCGCCGCGGTGGAGGCCGCTGGCGCCGACGTCATCCACGTGGATGTGATGGACGGCCATTTCGTGCCCAACATCACCATTGGCCCCCTGGTGGTCAAGGCCGTAAGGCCCGTCACCACCCTTCCTCTGGACGTGCATCTGATGATAGAAGAGCCGGACCGGTACATCGAGGAGTTCATCAAGGCAGGCGCCTCGTGGATATCGGTCCATGCCGAGGCGTGTATCCATTTGCAGCGCACGCTGGCCCTGATAAAGAGCCTGGGTGCCTGGGCAGGGGTGGCCCTCAATCCCGCTACCCCGGAGTCGGTGATAGAATACGTCGCCGAAGACCTCGACTTCGTGCTGGTCATGAGCGTGAACCCTGGATTCGGAGGGCAGGCGTTCATACCGTCGGCAGTGGGGAAAATCCGCCGCCTCAGGAAAATGGCGGACGAATGCGGCTTCTCAATAGAGGTGGACGGCGGCATCAATCCCTCTACGGCCCCTAAAGTGATAGAGGCGGGGGCCGATATCCTGGTGGCAGGAAGCGCGGTATATGGAGCCGGAGACTACGCCGGTGCCATCTCTTCCCTGAGAAGATAGAGGGGCTACAAGGGAACGACTCCGAAACATTAAAATAAATTCTTTTAAAATTTTGAGACTTGACACCTATACGCCCTCGCGTATAGTAAAGAAAATCTAGTATTCTAAGGAGGAATTAGGTATGCGTTCAAAAGTAACCGCTATCGCTCTGGCCTTGGTCTTCTCCGTCAGCATGGCAGGTGTCAGCCTGGCCAAGAGCTGCAAGGGCAAGGTCGTCAGCAATGAGGGCAAGAAGATGGTCATCGAGCTGAAGAAGGCCTGCAGCGCCAATCCCGGCGACGAGGTCAAGGTGAAGGTCAAGGCCAAGGCCGCTGTGGAAGGTTGCTAATACACGTAGCCTCAAGGAGTATCTTGAGGGGGCCCTGTTGGGCCTCCTTTTTTTTGTGCGCCGGCTCCCCTCCACAGGAGACAGCCAGCGGCCAGCAGGGCTGCCGAAAGGAGCTGGCCCATGGTCACCGCACCACCTATTATGAAGCCGAGCTGTGGATCGGGCTCCCTGAAAAACTCCACGAATATCCGCACCAGGCCGTATCCTACGAGGAACAGGGCCAGCTTCCGGCCGTAAGGCCAGTCCCTGTCGTGGACGCTCCACATCACCGCGAACAGAAAGAGCCCCTCCAGAGCGGCCTCGTAGAGCTGGGACGGATGGCGCGGGACCGCCCCTCCCTGTGGGAACACCATCGCCCACGGCACAGACGAAGGGCGGCCGTACAGCTCGCCGTTTATGAAATTCCCTATCCTCCCGAGGCCGAGCCCTATGGGAGCCACCACCGCGCCCCTGTCCGCCCACTTGAGGAACGGCTCGCGGTGGCGGCGGCAATACCACCATCCCGCGGCCAAGGCCCCCGCAAGCCCACCGTGGAACGACATGCCTCCGCGCCAGGTCGCCAGGATCTCCAGCGGATGGTGGAGATAGTAGGAGAGGTTGTAGAATAGCACATAGCCCAGCCTCCCACCTGCGATCACGCCCACCACCAGGGCCACGAACAACCCCTCGAAGAAGGCCCTGGACTCCGCCGACTCCTCGCCGGCACGAAGCATTTGACGCCTCACCAGAAAATATGCGGCCCCAAATCCCAGCAGGTACATCATTCCGTACCACCTGGCGGCGAACGGCCCGATCTTGAATATGACCGGATCTATGTGGGGATAGGGGATCATTTCTCCCCGTCCTTCTCCTTCTTAGGGATGAGGGGCACCACTCTGTTTCCCCCGGGGCGCGGCCGGTCCGGGCCAGGGTCGTCTTCCTTGACCTCTCCTCCTCCCTGGCGCATTACCACCATGTCCAGAAGCTGGTGATACTGCTCCACGAGGGAGGAGTGGAGATCCCGCTCCAGCACGAAACAGGAAACACGGCTGCGCTGGATCCTGATACTCGACGTGGTGAGCGCGGAGAGCACATGGGGATGGACCACCGGGCCCTTCTGCTGGTCGTAGACCACGGTGCATGGGAAATAGAGATCGAAAAACGACGATTTCTCCAGGGCGAATATCACTGTCTCGGTCTGGCGGTTGTACCGCACCTCGCCAAGGAGCAGTCCGAGACCCTCAACATTCAGCAGCACCAACTCCCTGGCATTCTGACGCAACTTCATCTTTGGCCTTCCCTCTCTTCCTTCTCTTCCTGCGCCTACGCCGCCTCTTCTTGGCAGGGGCGCCCTCCCCTCCGGTCGTAACCACGATCGCCTCCTCGCCCCACCTGGCCTCCCTGACCATGTTGAAGAGCAACAGCGCCTCCTCGAAGGTGGACTTGTTAACCACCCTCTTGGGCCAGCTTCCACGGCTGTAGCAGAGCGCTATGGGCCACTGGCTGGCGAGGATCTGGGCCGCCGCGTCCTGGACCGCCCTGCGGAAATCGAATGGATAGAGAAAGTCACGGAGCAGCTGTCTGGCCTCGTGGGTAGGCCACTTTATCTTGTTGGACTCAAGCCGCCTCCACTCCTTTGACACCAGAAAGCGCGGCATGACGAGGAGCGAGACTAAAAATGGCTCCGAGACCTCCTTGCCCTCAGAAATTAAGCCGTCCAGGCGCGTAAGCAACCCCTCCAAGAGCTGTGAAGCCTTGTTGGAGTCGCTCGCACCCAGCCCATCCCAATAGGCAGGGAAGATCTCCTGCAACAGCCCGGACTTGTGGGCCAGCGCGGCCCAGGGAGCACTGCGGCCGGAGCAGAGATCCTTCAGCCACTCGTCACGCACCCGGTGGACAGAACACAGCCTGATGAGGGCCCGGTGCTCCTCTATCGCCTCCCAGGTCCTGGACTCTATGGTGAAACCGGTCCTTGCCGCGTGACGCACCGCCCGCATCATCCTCACCGGATCCCTGACGAACCTCACATGGGGATCTCCTATGGTCCTGATGAGGCCGCCGCGCAGGTCGGCCATGCCGCCCACGTAGTCGATGACCGAGAAGTCGGCGATGTTGTAGAAGAGGCCGTTGATGGTGAGGTCGCGCCTGAAGGCATCCTCCCTAGGCGTTCCGTATATCTCCTTTTCCGAGAGCCCCATCCTTGCGGCCTCCCGGTCGTCGTAATCCACCTGCCGCCGAAAGGTGGACACCTCTATGATCTTGCGTCCCTTGAAATAGACGTGGACCAGCCGGAACCGCTTTCCTATGATCCTGCTGTACCGGAAGAGACGGCGCACCTGCCTGGGAGTGGCGTTGGTGCCGATGTCGAAATCCTTGGGCTGTCTTCCCAGCAGGAGATCCCTCACGCTCCCGCCCACCAAATAAGCGAGAAATCCGTGATCCTTGAGCCTGTAGAGGACCTTCAGGGCCTCCCGGTCCATGTCCTTCCTGCTCACACAGTGCTCGGGCCTGGGGATTATGAGGGGCTGGCTGTTATCCAAGACGAATAGATTTGGCTGTTCCACAAGGTTCTTTTCCTCGACTTTGTCATCTGCACTGCATCCAGGATGGTACTCGCTGGACCGTTCTTCCTCAAGGGCAATAGTGAAAAAGGAATCAGCGGCCGCGCCCGGGCTTGAACGGGGTGGGATCGATATCGTACTTTTTCACCTTGTAGTTGAGGATGCGGAGGCTGGTGTCCAGGAGCTTGGCGGCCTTGGTCTGGTTCCCCTTGGCCTCCTTCAACGCCTCCACGATGAGCTCCCTCTCGAACCTGGCCACTGCCTCGGCGAAGGAAAGGCCCCCGCCAGCCCCACCCTGGCTTGCGCTCCCTATAGTCTGGAGGCTCGGAGGGAGGTGGTGGGCCCTTATCACATCCTCGTCACATATCAAGACCGCCCGTTCCATGCAGTTCTGGAGCTCCCTGACATTTCCGGGCCAGTGATACTGCATGAGGAGATCTATGGCAGGGCTGGAGATCCTCTTTATCTCCTTGCCGTTCTCGGAGGCGAACTTCTGGAGGAAGTGCTCTGCCAGCAGCAGTATGTCTGTACGCCTCTCCCGCAATGGCGGCACGAATATGGGGAAGACATTGAGCCGGTAATAGAGGTC
>WFVQ01000099.1 GCA_015491585.1 Deltaproteobacteria bacterium | reverse complement strand
GCTCATGGGCTCTTCGGCCGTGCCTCCAGGAGGCATGGCCGCGATCCTCAATCTGGAGCCCAAGGCCATTGAGGAGGCAATCGCCCCTCTGGCGCAGGAGGGGACCGTCTGTGTGGCAAACTTCAACTCCCCTCAACAGACGGTCATAACCGGAGAGAAGGAGTTGGTGTCCAGGGCCTGCAAGGTCTTGAAGGAGGCCGGCGCGAGGGCGATTCCCCTGAAGGTCTCCGGCGCGTTCCACAGTCCGCTCATGGAAGGGCCTGCCAGGGAGTTCGCCTCCCTCCTGGACGAGGTGAAGTTCTCGGCCCCGCGATGTCCAGTCTACAGCAACGTGTCGGCCGCGGCAGAGACCGATCCCCGCAGACTCAAGGAACTCGCAAAGAAGCAGATGTACTCCCCTGTGCGGTGGCTGGAGACCGTCAGGGCGATGTATGGGGACGGAATCGGCTGCTTCATCGAGACAGGCCCCAAGAAAGTCTTGACCAATCTGGTGGCCAAGTGTCTCGAAGGCGAGGAGATCGAGACCATTCAGGTGGAAGACAAGGGAGGGATAGAGTCATGCCCAAGCTGAACAGAGACAGGAAGGACAAGGGCCCCAGATGCGAGAAGTGTGGGGGCAAACTGGACATATGCCGCAGGTGACGCATGGTCATGCTGCGCTGCAGGTCCTGCGGCCGCATGTATCCCCTGAGCCGTTACGCCGAAGACCTGGACGAGACCATAGAGGAACAACTCGCCTGGACCAGGTGTGACATCCTGTGATGGACCTGTCTCTCACCCTTCAGCGTCTCGTCATACTCATACCGCCCATCCTGCTGGCGGTGACCGTTCACGAGGTGGCCCACGGCATGGCGGCATACCGCCTTGGAGATCCCACGGCCAGGGATGCCGGACGCCTCACCCTGAACCCGGTGAAGCACCTCGACCTCGTGGGGACCATCGTGTTCTTCGTCACCCAGGCCATAGGCTGGGCCAAGCCCGTCCCGGTCAATCCCTGGAACTTCTCCAATCCCAAGCGGGACATGATCTGGGTCTCGCTGGCCGGCCCTGCTTCCAACATCGCCCTGGCTGCAGCGAGCGCATTGCTGATGAGGATGTTTTTCTCCTCCCCTGCTTTGCTCTCCCTCTTCCCAAAGTGGCTCCTCTCGCCCCTTTTTGCCATGACATTCATCAGCGTCCAACTGAACATCGGCCTCGCGATCTTCAACCTCATCCCTATACCGCCGCTGGACGGCAGCAAGGTCTTGGAGGGCCTGCTTCCCGATTCGGCGGCACACCTCTACCATCAGTTCGAACGCTACGGTTTCGTTATACTGCTGGTGCTCGTCTTTACAGGCGTTACCGGGCGCATTATAGTCCCGCTGATCATCCACCTGAGCCGCCTGTTTCTGGGGCCTCTGGCCCATGCCCTGGGCGGCTGACCTGCAAGGAGCTGGAGAAATGGCGGGAGAGCGGAAAAGGGTCCTCAGCGGCATGAGGCCGTCGGGCAAACTCCACCTCGGGCACCTTCACGGTGTCCTGGACAACTGGAAGTCGCTCCAGGAGGAGTATGACTGCTTCTTCTTCGTTGCCGACTGGCACGCCCTCACCACCAACTATCAGACCTCTGGAACCATCCGGCCCAATATTAGGGAGATGGTCCTGGACTGGCTGGCAGTTGGCATCGACCCCTCCAAGGCCACCATCTTCGTCCAATCGGACATCAAGGAGCATGCGGAATTGCACCTTCTCCTCTCCATGATCACGCCCGTCTCCTGGCTGGAGCGCAATCCCACGTACAAGGAACAGCAGCAGCAGTTGAAGGAGAAGGACCTCTCCACTTACGGCTTCTTGGGCTATCCCGTTCTCCAGGCCGCTGACATCATCATCTACAAGGCCCACAAGGTGCCCGTTGGCATCGACCAGCTTCCCCATGTAGAGCTCACCAGGGAGATAACCAGGAGATTCAACTACCTGTACGGCGAGGTCTTCCCTGTGCCGGACGCGCTTCTCACCGAGGTTCCCAAGCTTCCGGGCCTGGACGGCAGGAAGATGAGCAAGAGCTACGGCAACTCAATATTCCTCTCCGACTCCGCCGACGAGGTGCGCAAGAAGATCTCCACCATGATCACCGATGTAGAACGCCCCAGGAAGAGCGATCCCGGCGATCCAGAGGAGAGGTGCGTGGCCTTCAACCTCCACCGCCTCTACGTGCCCTCCGAAAGGAGGAAGGAGATCGTCGAGGAGTGCAAGGCCGCCTCCCTCGGATGCGTCAAGTGCAAGAAAGAACTCGCCGAGGCGGTGATAGCCCACCTGGAGCCGGTCTGGCGCAGGCGCGAGGAGTTCTCCAGGGATCCGGGCATGGTGGACAAGATCCTCGGTCATGGAGCCGAGAGGGCCCGCGGGTTCGCCGCCAATACCATGAAAGAGGTGAGGGAAGCCCTTTGGAACCAGAATGCAGGGTAACTCTTGACAACTTCGCCGGCCCCCTCGACCTCCTCCTCCACCTCATAAGAAAAAACAAGCTGGATATCACCGACATCCCCATAGCCCTGGTAACGGCCCAATATCTCGAATACCTGGAGTTCATGCGCTCGCTGGACGTGGTGGTGGCGGGTGAGTACCTGGTCATGGCAGCGACGCTGCTACAGATCAAGTCCCGCATGCTCCTTCCTTCGCATGACGAAGAAGAGGAGGAGGATCCCAGGCTGGAGATCGCCCGACCCCTCGCCGAGCTCGCCTCCATCCAGGAGGCGGCCGGCAGGCTCCTGGAGCGCCCCTGGCTGGGAAAGGACGTATTCGTGCCTCCTGAGCCGCCGTTCCTACAGTTCAAGGGGGAAGAGGGAGAGCCGCAGGATGTCCGGTTCGACGTCTCGCTACACCACCTGGTCACGGCCCTCAAGACCGCGCTGGAGAACCAGGCGCTTCCCAGGAAGATAGAGATAGAGAGGGCGCGGGTATCGGTATCCGACCGCATGGAGGAGATCAGATCCCTCCTGGACCGCCGCCCCAGGACCACCCTGTTCCAGCTCTTTGCTCCAGGCGAGGGCGTTTCCGCGGATGAGGCGAGGCGCGCCATCATCGTCACCTTTCTCGCGGTCTTGGAGCTGGCCAAGATAGGGGACGTACTCCTCATCCAGGAAGCCCAGGGTGAAGACATCCTGATCATGCGCCGGACGTAGGGCCTATCGTCCCCTCATCACGTCCATCATGCTCCACATGGGCAGGAAGATGGCCAGGGCGATGAAGCCCACTATGACGCCGAGGACCGCCAGGAGGATGGGCTCTATGAGCGTGGAGAGGTTCCTGATGGTATAATCCGCCTCCATGTCGTAGTAGTCCGCCACCTTTGACATGAGCTCGTCCACCTGTCCTGACTCCACTCCCGCGGCCACCATCTGGATCACCAGTGGAGTGAAGTGGTGCTGGCGCTCCATAGCCTCGTCCAGGGGCACTCCTACCCTGACCGCCTCCATAACCTCCTTAGCCATACCCTGGAGCACAAGGTTCTTCATACTGTCCGCCGAGAGCTCCAAGGTCCTTATGATGTCGATGCCGCTCCTGGTGAGGACCGCGAGGATACGGCAGTAGCGGGAGAGATAGATCTTCCTGGAGAGCTCTCCTATTATGGGCATCTTGAGGAGCAGCCTGTCGCGCAGGGCCCTGGGCCCCTCATATCTCATGGAGAGCTTGTAGAGCGCGATTGCAAGGATCACACCACCGAATATAACGATATAGTAGCTGGAGAAGAAATTGCTCACCGCCACCAGGACCCTGGTAGGCCAGGGAAGGGGCACGTTGCTGGACCTGAAGAGGTCCACGAACTTGGGCACCACGAACGTCATGAGAAAACTGACCGCGAGGAAGATGGCGGTTATCACGATCTTGGGATACCGGGTGGCGGATTTGATCCGCTCGGTGGTGGCCTTCTCGTTTTCGTAAAGGTCGGCGAGGTAGTTGAAACAGAGCGGCAGGTTTCCCGACTCCTCTCCTACCTTCACCAGGTTTATGAACAGTGCATCGAAGATGGAGCCATGCCTGGCAAACGAATCGCTCAGGGATTCCCCCCGCCTGATATCGTCGAATATAACTCCCAGAACCGCCTTCAGCCGCGGGTTCTTGACCTGCCTCCCTATGGTCTCGAAGATCTGGAGGATGGAGATCCCGGCCCCGAACATGGCCCCTATCTGGCGGCAAAGGAGAATCCTGTCCTCCAAGGTGACCGGTGAGAACCTCTCCTGCAGGCGCTGCCATGTGCCGGAACCGCCCTTAGCCTCTCCCACCTCTATCTCGATGGGAGCCATGTTCCTGCTCTGGAGCCAGGCCTCCACCTCTGCAACGGTCTCCGCAGAATGCGACCCCTCCACCACCGATCCAGCGCTGTCCAGGGCGGAATACCTGAAGACCGGCAACGCCACCTCCTACGAGACAGAATCCATGGTTACACGGAGGACCTCGTCGATGGAGGTCACACCTTCCAGCACCTTCTCGACCCCAGACTCCCTCAGCGTGGTCATCCCCTGTTTCACCGCCTCGTGCATAAGCTGTGAGCTGGATGCCCTCTCCATAACCAGCCGTTCCATCTCCCGGTTCATGGGCATGAGCTCGAAGATCGCGATCCTTCCGCGGTAGCCGGTGTTGTTGCAGAGCGGGCACCCCTTGGAGCGGTAGATTGTGACATCTTTCCGCGGCTCTATGCCCAGGTCCCTCCAGAGGGTGTCAGGAGGATCGAAGGGTTCCTTGCAGTCCTGGCAGAGCCGCCTAACGAGCCGCTGCGCCACCACCAGCTCCAGCGACGAGGCTATGAGAAACGGCTGGACCCCCATGTCCATCAACCTGGCAACCGCGCCGCTGGAGGTGTTGGTGTGCAAGGTGGAGAGGACCAGATGGCCGGTCAAGGCCGCGTGGATGGCTATCTCGGCGGTCTCCACATCCCTTATCTCTCCGATCATTACTATATCTGGATCCTGCCTGAGGATGGAACGCAGCGCATTGGCAAACGTCAAGTCTGCCTTGGGATTGACCTGCACCTGGCTGACACCCTCGAGCTCATACTCCACCGGATCCTCCACGGTCACTATGTTCTTCTCGATGGAATTCAAGAGGTTGAGCCCGGCGTAAAGGGTAGTGGTCTTGCCGCTTCCAGTAGGGCCTGTGACCAGGATCATGCCGTGGGGGTTCCTGAGATTGGAGTCAAGAAGGGCATGCTGCGCCGGATTCAGGCCGAGGTCTTCAAGCGAAAGCTTTATGCTGGACTTGTCCAGCAGGCGCATGACCACCTTCTCCCCCTTGCTGGTTGGCAGCGTGGAGACCCTGAAATCTATCTCCTTTCCTGCAACCGCCATCTCAAATCTTCCATCCTGAGGGCGTCGCCTCTCGCCTATGTCCATCGCTGCCATGACCTTGATCCTGGAAAGGATAGAGGGATATAACTCCATAGGAAGCTGCTTCAGGACATGCAAGACGCCATCCACCCTCACCCTGATCCTCAGGTGGCTCTCAAGGGGCTCTACATGGATATCACTAGCCTCGCGCTGGACCGCCGAGAGTATGAAGTCGTTCACCACCTCCACGGCCTCGGAATCCGCGGCCTCGCCAAAGCCCTCTGGCGTATGGAGCCCCTCCTTGTGGTAGAGCTTCTCTATGGCCGCCATGATCTGTGACTTTGGCGCTATGCAGGTGACCACCTTCGCCTTGGCCACCCGCCCCACCTCATCCACGGCCATGACGTTGAGGGGATCGGAGATGGCGACCAACAGCTCGCCCCCCTTCTTCCCTATGGGAATCAGTATGTATTTACGGGCGAGCATCTCGGGAACCACGTCCCTGAGGGAAGAGTCTATGACCACCTTTGAGAGGTCCACTTGCGGCAGATTCAACTGGCGGGCGAGGGCCTTGGTCACCTGCTCCTCGTTCACCAGGCCCAACTCTTCCAGGGCCTCTCCCAGCTTGAGCCCTTTGGAACGGCCGAAATCCAGGGCCTGCTTTAGCTGTGCCGGGGTGATGAGGCCCTCTGCAACCAGGATGTCTCCCAGCCGCAGCCTGGCGCCAGGCTTACTGGCTCTCCTGCTCTCCATCCTTCTGCACCCTCTTCAGCGCCTTCTCAAGCTCGGCGAACGGATTCATGGAGATAACCCTTGGGGTCAGGAACACCAACAGCTCGGCCGCGTCCTTGCCCTTGAGATCCTGGCTGAAAAGGCCGCCTACCAGAGGCAACCTGGAAAGCAGCGGGACCGAGGCGTCGGAATCCAGCTCCCTCTGGACCTGGATTCCTCCGATCACCGCGGTGACTCCATCTTTCAGAAACAGAGAAGTGGCCATGCTCTCCTTGTTTAGCAGGGGGAAGTCGTCTCCTACGGTCTGCTCGCTCACGCTGTCGTTGGTGATGGCGACGTGGAGGACGATGTAGCCGTTGGGCAGGATGGTGGGCGTGACGCTCAGGCTGAGGGTGGCCTCCCGGAACTGGACATTGGAGTAGTAGCCATCCCGGCTGGAGGTGACATAAGGAACTTCCTCGCCCTGTTTTATCACCGCGCTCTCGCCATCCAGGACCAGTAGCCGCGGAGTAGAGAGCACCTTGGCCAGCTTCTTCGTCTCAAGGGCCCTGATCTCCATATCTATCTTCAGTGCGTCATGCACTATACCCACAAGGAACTGGTTGGAGGCGAGTATGTCCATCGAAGCGCTGTTCTTGACCAGATCCCATAGTGCCTGGTTGTCCCCCTGCTTTCGCAGATCCTCGATCACCTTAGAAAGCTCTCCAGCCCTCTCCTCCATGCTCCAGTTTATGCCGAGGGCCCTGCTGGCACCGGTTTTTATAGCGACTATCTTGGCATCTATGTATATCTGTCCTATAGAATGGTTAAGCTGCTTCACCATCTCCTCTATCCGGCGGACAATGGGCTCCTCGTCCATGACGATGATGTACTTCTTGGTATTGGTGAGGGTGTAAGCCTCGTCGCTCACGGTATTGTTCTGGTTGGTGGTGGACTGCGCGGTCCTGATCCTCCCCTTTGAGCTGAGAAGCGGAGTGAGGAGTTCCACATAATCGTCGGCGTCTCCGACCACTATCTCTATCCGCCTGGCCACGTAACGCCCTGTGCCCTCCTCCTGCCCCGAACGGGTTATGAAGATCACCGAGTGGTCGATCCTGTACTTTAGCCCCTTTGCCTTCAATATGGTCTCAAAGACGTCGTATAGGGTGACATCCTGGAAATCGAGAGTGACGGTATCTTTGAGATCGTCTGGGATGTAGATGTTTACCCCTGCCTGCCTTGCGATTCCCCTCAGCAACAGCGCCACGTCCACGGCCTCGCACTGGATGGACACCGGAATCGCCTTGAGCCTGGAGATGAACTCTTCATCGGAAACGGCCGCTCCTCCCGAAAAGGCCGCACCAGCAAAGAAGACCGCAAGCAGGAACGAAACCAGCGAGCAACACCACGGCCTGGACAACGGCCCCGATCCTCTCTTCACCATCTCTCTCGCCTCCATCTAAGCCCCCTGACGCCGACCATTCCGCTCAATTCCACGGCACATCGGGTATGGACTCCGCCTTGAACTCCAGGACCTGGGTAATCCCTCCAGCAGTGGATACCACCACCCCATTGCGGCTGATGGACACCACTATGCTCTTTCCCACCATATCGCCCACTCCGACAAGCCTGGAATTGATTACCGCCAGGGGCATGGCCTCGTTCCACAGTATTCCCTCCAGCCTCAGCTCTTCCCCTTTCTCGCCGCCTCCAGGTGCCGTCCTCCAGCGGAACGGATTCCTAATGGAATCTTCACCTATGCTCACCTGAGCGCGGCGTTCCACTGCCCCGGAAGGGAGATCCATGACCAGAGCCTTCTCCCCCAAGACCGGCTGAACCGGAAAAACAAGGAACAAGGGGAACAGCACGGCTATCAACAAGTTGAACATCTCACTTCCCTCCCGCCTTGCCACCCTCCTCCTGGCCTGGAGCGGAACTGGCCAGGGTGATGGAGAAACAGAGGAGGGCCTCCTTTCCCTGATCCTGATCACACCCGGTCTCGGAGACGGAGAAGTCATCCATGAAGGCCACAGAGAGCTCGTGCTCCAGGTAGTCGAGATACTGAAGCAGATCCAAGTATGGCAACCTTCCCCTGACCAGGGCCCGTGGCCCGCTGAACGACGACTTTATAAGGGAGGTCTTCAAAGGAAACGGCGCTCCTGGAACGAAACCCAGCACAGTGCGCTGGAAACGTATGGGATCGGTCCTGGCCCGCAGGTCCTGTTCGAGGAAAAAACGCTTGGACTCCAACACCTTCAACTCTTGCTCCAGCCGCTCCTTCTCCTCTCTCAACCTCTCCAGGTCCGCCAGAGGCAGAGGGGCCGACAGCTCGGCCTGGAGCCTGGAGCACGCCCTCTCCAGCGAGAGCCGCTTCACCTCCTTGGGCCTCAACAGGAAACGGTCGCCAATGAACCATATCCCCAAGGCGAGCGCCGCGATGATCAGAACCGCGAGCAGGGCGTCGCTGACCGCCTTGTCCCGCTTCAGTTCGAAGAGGAAACGCCTGACCGCGGCCTCCAACCTGCGGAAGTTTATCTTGTCACCAGACTTCAAAGCCATCTCGGCAGCTCAACCCCTCTTCAGAACGAAAACCACCTTGAACCTGTACAATCTGTGCTCCTTGTCCACCGCCTCCAGGAACACCAACCTGGCATCATCCACTATCGGGGCCTGATTCAGGGCCTCCACGAACGTGGACATCTCTCCTATGCGCAAGACCTGCCCGCTGACTGCTCCACTCTCCCCCTTGATCTCGATGGCCTCAACCTTGGCAGAGGAAGGAAGGGCCTGGGACAGGAGCACCAGGAAGTTGGAGAGGGGCGGAACCATCCTCCTGCTCTTCACGAGCTCGTTCACCGTGGACTCCAACTCCTTCTTCTCCTGCCTCAATCCCTCCACCTTCTTTTTCACAGCTGCCAGCTTGGCAAGGGTGGCCTCCCTCCGCGCCAATGCCTGCTGGAGCTCGGCGCGCCTGGCCGCCAGCAAGGCCAGCTCCCGCTCCATCCGCATGTAGGATAATCCCACATATATTGCAGCCATTCCCAATAGAAGGACGGCCAACGGTATGCCGGTCATCCTGATGCGCGCAGCAAGCGGCAGGGGAGGAACCAGATTCACACGGCGCATGCTCACCTCCCCATGACACTGCCGGCGGCGGCTACGGCCTGCGCACTGGTGCAGGGCAGACCGAGCACATCCTCTGGAAACTCGTGCACCGGTATATCCAGGGCCCCGGCCAACATGGTGGAGAGATCGCCCACCACCCGCGCCGGCCCACCAAGCACGATCCCCTCTATCCTGCCACGCTTCAGGACAGACACGAAATAGTCTCTGCTCCTCACCACCTCGAGCACAACGGAGTCCAGGTACTCACGATAACGCCGCCTCTGTTCCGCAAGGGGATCATCCTCTATTTGCACGGCGCCCTCTTTGCCGCGACCCTCGGCAGCCAGGCCGAACTCCTCGAATATGTCAACGGTATCAGCGGCCACTGACCGCTCCTCGGCGGCCAGCTCGACGGCCTCCTCCTGCCGCAGGGCCACGCTCCTGGCAACAGGAAGCGACTCTCCATGTTTGATGCCGAGGGAGATGGAATCTTCCCAGAGGAGCACGCCGATGACAGCGCCCGTTGCGCTGTCGCACTCCGGCATCTTCGCTTCCAAGAATGCAAAGGCCGAAAAGATGTCGGGCTCCAGATAGGTGAGTCTGTATCCATGCGACTGGAGCATGGAGTCAAATGCCTGAAACCTGGAGCGCTCCAGCATGTAAACCGTGACCTCCACGGCCCTGGGATCCCTGGAGTTCTCCATCCAGTCGTACACATACTCCTCCACCTTGCCCTCTACGTTCCGTGAAAGCTGATAACCCACAGCCGCCGCCATTGCCTCCTCAGGCACTGGAGGAAAGCTGAGGAGCAGGACGTCGAAGGCCCCCAAAGGCAGGGACAACGCGGCCTTGCGGCCATTGCCACGGGGTAGCCCGTCAAAGAAGCCGGCCAGGTCTTCTGGAGCAACACCAGGAGCCGCGCTCCTCCCAACCCCCACGACCCTGCCGTTGCCGCGGCCTTCGGCCACAACACCCCAGTGCCCGTCGAGGAGAATGCCTGTTATCCTTCGCTTGCGCCAGAACACCCTAATCCCGTCTCTTCACGTCTATGCCGCTGGCCGCCAAGACCTGGCTGTTGCGCCTGATCCACGGCGTCTCCCCGAAGCGGCGCACCGCCTCCCTGTAGTAATGATCCACTGCGCCTAACAACCGCAAATGGTAGAGCGACAC
>WFVQ01000098.1 GCA_015491585.1 Deltaproteobacteria bacterium | reverse complement strand
CCGTACACTCTCCCCCCCGTCCCCCTCGAGCACGAACTCCACTACCACCACCCCGTTTCGCCGGGTATTGCCTGGCAGAAACCTGAACCTCCCCTCCTTCACATGGCTCGACAGGGGATAGGAGGTGCCGAAGCCGCCTATTCCAGAAACGGTTACAGCCGCGGTGCTCCTGTATAGATAGTTGCCGCTGTACTGAAACCGCACCGCCCCATCCACGACGTAATACCTGCGGCTGTGACGATGATACCCCCCGGCAGGCACGTTCTTGTCAAGTATCATGGAGCCCGTGGAGTTGCCGGTCACTTGGAACAGACGCGAACCGCTGCTGAACGTGGTCCAGCTCACGTTATAGATGGAGAGGACGCGGCCCGGTGCGGCGGTCTTTCCATTGACGTCCGTGATATTGTTGTCCACCGGAAAAGAGTCCTCGAGATACCGGCCGTACAGCCCCCTGGATTCCATGTAACCGCTGTCCACCGTTCCAAAGGTGAGAGTGGAGTTGTCCGCTGAGACGTACACGGCATTGGGAACGGCGTGGTATAGCTCGGCCCTGATGCGTTCCAGCGCTATCTGTCCCTCCTCATACAGCTCCATGCGTGACTCCGACTCGGTGAAATTCCTGAACGGCCCTACTATCAAGTCCGCCCCTGCCGCGAACAATATGCCTGCCAGGACCATGACTATCACGAGCTCCAAGAGCGTGAATCCCATTTCTCCGGCGAGGAATCGAACCATCAGTAGTTACACCTTAGAGTCACCAGCGTGAAGGTTTCTCCGGCAGGAGATGTGACGGTGACCACTATCCTCTTGGTATTGGTGGTGCCGGACGCCACGCACTGCGAAGGGGAGTCCGATACCGAAGAGAGGCTGCTGGAGACGTAGCAGACGGAGACGCTGCGGGAAGCCCCGGGAATGGTGACGGTGCGCCCCTCCTGGTCCTCGAAGGTCCCGCTCTCAGAGAAGCCGTCGTAGTCGTCCACATCATCCAGGGATCCCCGATTTGAGAGGCTCTCTCCACCATCAGTCCCCAGGGAGGAACTCGCCGTCTTCCCGGGGCAGGCCGGGTTACCCTCGTCGGTGCACAAGGCCTCTCCCCCTATCCTGGCCCGTTCGTCCCACCGCTTGGCAACTATCTCTTCCATCAACGCCGTCCCAAGCGCCACTAACCTCGCCCTCAAAACCGGCTCCGGGCTGCGTGTGACAGAGGCCAGATAAGAGAACAGCACCCCGGCCCCTACGGTGATAATGATGATGGCGACCAGCAGCTCCAGTAGCGTGACCCCGGAATCTGCCGCCCCATGCTGTCGAGCCATCGGTTCCCGCCGCATTGTTAAAAAGCTACAATATATTTCATAAAGTATCAAAACCTAAACACCTAAAAAAACCGTATCCTCCATGTTAAGCTGTTTACAAATATTAACCTGCTGTTCACGCACTTTTAACATTCCTCGCCTACTATGGTGCGGAAATCCATTCCATAAGGAGGGACAGCGATGAAACGGTGCAAACTCATGTATCTGGGAGCCCTTTTGGCTGCCTTGCTGCTTTCGGTGCCCGAGGGCCTCATGGCTGGAGAGGTGAAATCCATCTCTGGCGCAGGGGCTACTTTCCCCTATCCCATCTATGCAAAATGGGCCTCGGCCTACTTCAAAGAGACGGGAATAAAACTCAACTACCAGTCCATAGGATCGGGCGGGGGGATAAAGCAAATACGGGCAAAGACCGTGGACTTCGGGGCTTCCGATGCTCCGGTCAAACCCGAAAAACTCAAAATGTGGGGACTGTTCCAGTTCCCGATGATAATCGGAGGCGTGGTCCCGGTAGTCAATATCAAGGGCATCAAACCTGGTGAATTGAAGTTGAGCGGAAAACTCCTGGCAGACATCTACCTGGGCAAGGTGAAGAGATGGGACAATCCCAGGATAAAGGCCGAGAACCCCAAACTAACACTGCCCGCCAGGAGGATCACCGTGGTCCACCGGGCGGACGGCTCCGGTACCACCTGGATCTTCACCAGCTTCCTCTCCAATGTGAGTGTAGAATGGGATAAAAAGGTGGGCATTGGCAAGGCGGTGTCCTGGCCCGCTGGCATAGGAGGGAAGGGGAACGAAGGTGTGGCATCATACGTCAAGCGCATCAACGGCGCCATAGGCTATGTGGAGTACGCATATGCCCTGCAGAACAAACTCACCTACATAAAGCTCAAAAACGTGGCTGGAAAGTTCGTGGAGCCAAACATCGAGAGTTTCCAGGCAGCGGCAGCCAACGCCGCCTGGGACAAAGCAGATGGTTTCTACGTCGTGCTCACCAACGTGCCGGGAGAGAAAAGCTGGCCTATAACCGGTGCCAGCTTCATCCTCATGCAGAAGGTCCAGAAAGACCCGGCCAAGGCCAGGGCGGTGCTGAGTTTCTTCGACTGGTGCTACAAGAACGGCAAGGATATGGCCATGTCCCTCGACTATGTGCCCATGCCCGACAGCGTGGTGGAGCTGGTCCAGAAGGCTTGGAGCCAATCACTCAAAGACAGTGAGGGCAGACAGGTCTGGCCTTGAAAAAGGCATGGAAAGAGCCCTCTTGCACGAGGCGGCGGGATCACCTGCCGCCTCGTCCTGTCTTGAAGCGTTGCGTTTGTCACCGCCACCATTTAATATCGGATATGCCCGGCGAGCAGAAGGCGCCGGTGGTTCAAACACGGGGAAGAGCCATACACAGAATGGAACAGCCGCAGCACCGAACCAGACTACCTGCCGAGGCCGCGGGCAAGGGCCACCTGCTCGATGCCATCTTCTCCGCCGGCACACGCCTCTGCGGCTACGCTGTCCTCGCCGTGCTTGGAGCCATAATCGTCTCGCTGTTTCTCGGCGCCTGGCCTGCACTTGAGAAGTTCGGATTCTCGTTCCTGATAGGCAGAGAATGGAATCCGGTCGCCGAGGAGTTCGGCGCCCTGGTCTCCATATACGGCACCCTGGTAACCTCGTTCATAGCCATGCTGATAGGCATTCCGGTCAGCTTCGGCATAGCGGTATTCATCACCGAGCTATGTCCTGGATGGCTCAAGCGGCCCATAGGCATCGCTGTTGAACTCCTCGCGGCAATACCCAGCATCATATACGGCATGTGGGGGCTCTTCGTTTTCGCGCCTTTTTTCGGTGAACACATAGAGCCCTGGCTCTCCGACACCCTGGGAAGGCTTCCATTCGTGGGAGTGCTGTTCGACGGCCCGCCCCTGGGTATCGGCATGATCACTGCTGGAATCATTCTCGGCATCATGGTGATCCCCTTCATGGCCGCGGTGTTCCGGGATCTCTTCGAGGTGGTCCCGCCGGTGCTGAAGGAGTCGGCCTATGGCCTTGGAGCAACCACCTGGGAGGTGATCAGGAGCGTTGTCCTGCCCTACACAAAGATAGGGGTGGTGGGAGGCATCATGCTCGGCCTGGGACGGGCCCTGGGCGAGACCATGGCCGTCACCTTCGTGATAGGCAACGCCGACGCCATAGAGCCGTCGCTTCTCATGCCCGGCAACACCATCTCCTCCAGCATCGCCAACCAGTTCACAGAGGCGGTGGGCGAAATCTACACCTCGTCACTCATCGCCCTGGGGCTGATCCTGTTCTGTATCACCTTCCTCGTGTTGGCGCTTGCCAAGTTCCTCCTGCTTCACCTCAGCCGCAGGGAAGGAGTACAGGCGTGAAAGGCGGCATGGACATGGCCCTCTACAGACGGCGGCGCATCTACAACTACGCCGTGCTGACTACTGCCGTGCTTACCACTCTGTTCGGCCTCTTCTGGCTGGTATGGCTGCTCGCTACCTTGTTCCAGCAGGGTTTCAGCCACCTACACCTATCCGTGCTGACCCACGCCAC
>WFVQ01000097.1 GCA_015491585.1 Deltaproteobacteria bacterium | reverse complement strand
GTGATGTCTTGCCGCGCCACCATAAGCCCCTTGCTAAAATGAGGAGGAAATATGGAGTTTACCAGGAGAGCGTCATTCCCCGGTTCTTTGCCCCCTACCGTTGTATTAATTGCCATTTTTACACTTTTTATAGCTGGTTGCGGGGAGGAGAAGGCGGAACAGAAAGTTGAAATTATCAGACCGGTAAAAATTTTAAAGGTCAAGGATGCCAATGAGGAACTGGTTCAGGGCTTTCCTGGTACGGTCCGGGCCGCCAAAAGGGTTATACTCTCGTTCAAGGTGTCGGGAAGGCTTATCAAATTGCCAGTTGAAGAGGGTCAAGAAGTCAAAAAGGGAGATCTCATAGCCCAGTTGGACCAGCGGGATTTTCTCAACGCCCTCAAAGAGGCCAAGGCACGGTACCGTGAGGCCGAACAGCAATTCAGAAGGTATAAGGAGCTCTACGCCAAAAGGCAGGTATCCAGGGCCGATTTCGACAGATTTCTTGCTGCCAGGGACGTGGCAAAGGCAAAACTTGAGGAGGCCGTCAACCGCCTCAAGGATACAAAGCTGCTGGCCCCCTTCGGCGGACTTATTGCCAAGCGTTATGTAGAGAATTTTTACGAGGTCAAGGCGAAAGAGCCCATAGTAAATCTTCAAGATATATCCAGATTAGAGATCATCGTTGACCTTCCGGAACTGGTAATGGCGGCGGTACGCAACAACAGCGCGAGAGAGATAATGGTACAGTTCGAATCTATACCGGGCAGACAGTTTCCTGCCGAGCTCAAGGAATATTCCACAGAGGCGGATCCGGCTACCCAGACCTATCAAGTGGTTCTCATTATGGACCGTCCCGATGGCGCCAATATCCTCCCAGGCATGACCGCAACGGTAACTGCCACTTATAAAGCCATGCACAGCGGTCCTGAGATTATAATTCCCGCCCTTGCAGTATTGGACGCGCCCAAGGACAGGCCCTATGTCTGGATTTACGATCCAGCCAGCAAGCAAGTACATAAACGGTTTGTCAAAATAGGCAGTCTCAAGGATTCTGGCAATGTCCGGATAATTGAAGGCCTTAAGCCAGGTGATCTCATCGTGGTAGCCGGTGTGACCAAGCTCAAAGAGGGTATGAAAGTGCGCCCGTGGGAGAAGCAGAGGGAAGGAAACTAGGCAATGAATATAGCCGAGTTATCCATAAAAAAGAGCGTTATCACCTGGACCATGACTGTCGTCATGCTGTTTCTAGGCTATTTTGCCTATCAAGGGCTTCCCAGGCTGGAAGATCCTGAATTCGCCATCAAGGAGGCGGTGGTCCTCACACCATATCCAGGCGCGTCAGCCGAAGAGGTCCAGGAAGAGGTGACAGAGATCATCGAAAAGGCGGTCCAGGAGATGGGCCAGCTCAAGCGCGTGGAGTCATACTCCTCGCGAGGCATGTCCCTCGTCCATGTCAAGATCAAGGACCAGTTCAGGAAGGATCAGTTGCCCCAGGTGTGGGACGAGCTCAGGCGACGCATGATGGACCATCAGAACGAACTGCCTCCGGGAGCGGGGCCCATAACCGTGAACGATGCCTTTGGCGACGTGTTTGGAGTCTATTTCGCCCTCACCGGCGAGGGGTACACCTTCGCGGAGCTGAAGGAGGTGGCGGAACTCTTGCAGCGCGAGCTGCTCGTGGTCCAGGACGTGAAGAAGATAGAGCTATTCGGCCTCAGAAAGGAGGCCATATACGTCGAGATGTCCAGGACGAAGATGGCGGCCCTGGGCATCACCCAGCAGGAGATATTCAACGCGCTGCGCGCCAAGAACTTGGCCGTGGACGCGGGGCGCATAAAGTTCGGCACCGACTACATCGCCATCACTCCCACCGGGAACTTCAAGTCCGAAAAGGACTTCGGCAACCTGTTCATAGCCTCGAAGAATGGGAAGCTCATCTACCTCAGGGACGTAGCCACCATCAAGCGGGGATACGTGGAGCCTCCTTCCAAGATGCTCAGGGTAGACGGCAAACCGGCGGTAGGCATAGCAATCTCCACGGTCCTGGGCGGAAACGCCGTCACCATGGGGAACGCGGTCCTCAAGAGGCTGGCCGAGCTCCAGGAGCAAATCCCCGTAGGCATGGAGCTGAAGGAGATCGCCATGCAGTCGAAGGCGGTGACCAAGGCGGTCAACGGCTTCGTAATAAATCTCCTGGAGTCGGTGGCTATCGTGATCGTAGTGCTGGCAATCTTCATGGGGGTGAGGGCCGGAATCATAATAGGGTTCATCCTCCTCCTCACCATCGCCGCCACCTTCGTGGTCATGGGATACTACCACATCACCTTGCAGAGGATCTCGCTGGGCGCCCTCATCATCGCCCTGGGAATGTTGGTGGACAACGCCATAGTGGTGGTAGACGGAATGAAAGTGAAGATGAAGCAGGGCATAGACGGCCTCACCGCGGCTAAGGAGGTCGTCGGGCAGAATGCGGTACCGCTCCTGGCGGCCACTGCCGTTGCCATAATGGCCTTCGCCTCCATAGGAGGCATGGACAACTCCACCGGCGAGTACTGTCAGACCCTCTACTACGTCATCCTCATCTCGCTATCGCTCTCCTGGATCACTGCTGTCACGTCTGCCCCGCTTATCACCACCAAATTCATACTTAGCAAGAAGGACAAGGCGGCCGGCAGCAGCCAAGATGACGCCTACGGCGGCAGGTTCTACGGGATATACAGGAAGTTCCTCACTGGTGCCATCAAGGCCAGGTGGCTGACCATAGGAGTGGTCAT
>WFVQ01000096.1 GCA_015491585.1 Deltaproteobacteria bacterium | reverse complement strand
GGTCACCTCGATCTTGCACCCCTGGACGAGACGGATATTCTGGACCACCAGGTCGGGTTTGGTTTCTCCTACGCACTCCAGCCGCACCGGCCGCATCTCGTTGTTGCCCTCGTTCCCTTCGGCGATCTTGTTGTTGGAATCCATCTTGGCGCCGAAGTAGTAGACGCCTGGCTCCAGCAGTATGGCGTTCCAGGGAAAGGTCAGGACCCCGCCGGGCTTGGACAGTTTACGTCCCGGGTCCACGGCCCTCAGGGAGTAGCCGCCCCTGACGTGTACCTGTCCCGCACCCTCGAGCAGTGCCACGCTGGACTGGTCGAACTGCTGTGGCGGAACGGCTCCGCCGTTGTTCCTCGCCGTGATCATGATGCGGCACTTGTCACCGTAGGCGTGCTGCTTCAAATAGACGTTTGTGACCTGCAGGTCCGGCAGCGTGCCAGCCATTCCCTTGGCCGGAAGGGCCGCCAGGGCCGCAATCAAGAATGCTCCAAGCAGTTTCGAGACCTCTTTCTTCATGGGTTCATCCTCCTTTTCCTTTATGCGCGGCATGTGCAGCCGTGGTGTTGTCTATTGGTGCAAGGAGGAGGGGAAAAGGTTCAATGTTGCCCGTCGCTCTCCCGGAAGATCCGGATGGCCAGCAGGATGCCCCCCACTGTGATCGCGCTGTCCGCCAGGTTGAACGCGGGCCAGTGGTACCTGCCGGCATAGATGTCGAGAAAGTCCGTAACATGGCCCAGATGGATCCGGTCTATGAAGTTGCCGAGCGCTCCTCCGAGGATCAAGGAGGTGGACGTTAGGAGCAGCGCGTCCTTGCGCCGCGCCGTGGAGAAGTAGATGGTCAGCCCTGCCATAGCCGCCACGCTCACCACCTGGAAGAACAGCTCGCGCCACCGGCCGGCATCGGCCAGTATCCCGAAGGCAGCTCCCTTGTTGGAGAGATGGGTGATATTGAAGAAGCCGGGGATCACGGGCACGGTCTCGAACATTTCGAGGGAGGTCCGTATCAGCTCCTTCGTGTACTGGTCCGCTGCCGCCACCGAAGCGGCTATGGCCAAGAATGCGACGATCTTAGCCCTGTCTCCTGCCATTGCCTTTCCCTTTTTTGCCGCCTTTGTCCTCTTCCTTTTCGAGGTCTTTCAGCAGCTTGCTACCAGGAGGAAGATGGCGCACGGCCATAGCCTTGTGATATCTGGCGGCGTCCATCTTGCCCATCAGCGAATAGTGCTTGTAGAAGTAGTAGTGGGCCGTGCCAGGCCTCTCCTGCGCGGCGTAGCACCGCCCGAGCAGAAAGTAGAGCCCGGCCTTGTCGGGCCAGGTCTCCTCGATCTTCTTGAGGAGAGCCAGGGCCTCACCCGGTTTGCCGCTCTCGAGCATGGCCCGGGCGAGCACGAACTTGCCGGCAGAGCCCAGCTTCCCGCGCACTGGCGCCAGAAGCGCGAGGGCCTCCCGGTATCTGCCGTAGGCCACCAGGGCCTTGGCCAGGTCCACCTTGTATAGGACGTTTTTCGGCCTCCTGGCCACTATGGCCTGGTAGGCCGATATGGCCTCCTTGTAGTTCTTGGCCGCCAGCAGCGAAGAGGCCAGCCCGTACATGGCGATTATGTCGTCAGGATGCTCCTTCGCCCTCTTCCTGTATTTCCGCGCCAGGACCGCGGGGTCTCCTGAGAGGACCCTGATCTTGACCTTGATCCTGTCCAGTGCCTCGTCCTCGACCTTGCCGGTCCATTTGCCCTTGTTGCAGGGACGGCGCCGGAACATGTCCTCTATGTATGTGATCCTCTCGCTGGTTCCGGGATGGGTGAGCAGGTATCCAGGGATCTCGTCCGAGCCCAACCACCTGTAACGCTGCATCTTCTTGAGGGTGGCAACGAGCCCCAGGGGATTATATCCTGCGGCGCAGATCCATTCCAGCGCCCTGCGGTCGGCCTCCTCCTCGTCCTCGCGGCTGTATTTCAGCGAGAGGGATGCACCAAGGGCGGCTGAACTTGCGAATATGGCGCTGCCGGCCTCCCCTTTGCCCAGGAACAGCCCTAAGATCGCTGCGCTCATGGTCACGATGTTGACCCTCTTCATCCTTTCCATGCGTCTGGCGAGGTGGCGCCCCTGGACATGGGCGATCTCGTGGGCCAGCACGCAGGCCAGTTCGTTTTCCGAGTCTATGGCCTCGATGAGACCGGTGTGAACGAAGATGTGCCCCCCTGGCAGGGCGAATGCGTTGAGGGCATCGTCCTTGATGACGTAGAAGTGGTAGCCGAAGAATTTTACACGCACGTTCTTCAGGAGGCGGTTGCCAATGGACGCCACATAGTCCACCACCTCCGGGTCCCGGACGAGCACGGCCTGGCGCTCGATTTGGGCCACTATCTGTTCGCCGAGCTTCTTCTCGTCCTCTATCCCCATCATCGCCGCCGCGGTCCCGGCATATGCGGCCACCAGTAACAATGCGGCGATTACTGCTTTGATGGCAGGATTTCTCTTCATATTCAGGAGAAGTCTATCAGATGGGCGGTGAGGGGTCCAGGAGAGAGGGGGCATGGGCCCCCTCGTGTCAGAAGGCGTAACGCACCGCCGCGTACAGATTGCTGTTGGTATGGAACTGGCCGTAGAAGGTGGCGTCCTCGTTCCTGAAGAAGAGATTGCCTCCAGCCGAGACGGTCCAATAGTCGTTTACCTTGTACTCCACCGAGGGGCGGAGGTAACCGTCGCGGTCGGACGGAGAGTAGAAAGTAAATAGGGAGAGGGTGAGGTTCTGGTTCATCAGGAGCCTTGTGAGCCTCACCGTGAAGACGTGGCGGTTCTTGTCCTTGTATTCCATTCCAGGATAGATGCTGTCCCGGTAGCTGCCGTAGTCCTGCATCTGTTCCAGGTAGTATTGGACCGAAGCGGTGAAGTCTGTGACCAATTCCTGCTCATATCCCACGAGGAGCCTGAACTCCGAGTTTCTAACGAAGGGGTCATCCCCCTCCCGGTCGTCCTCAGAGTCGTAGTAGGCCACCTCGATATTCCCTATTCCCTTGAAGATGTTTCCCCGCACGCTGGCGCCGAAGACATTTAGGCCCGGAAAGGCGGCGCGGCCGTCGCCGGCCTGGCCCGCTGGACTCTTCCAGTACCCGAAATAGCCGTACAGCGCGATCTCGTAACCTTTCACCATGCGGTATATCCTCAATGCCAGCTCGTCTTGGTCGAACCAGTCGTTGGGGATGTCGGCGTGGACCACGGCGTTCCTGCCCGTTATGGCCTGGAGTGCGTCGTTCCAGTACGAGACCCGCTCCCCTTTGATGTACCGGTCTGGATCGAACCTGGGGGTATAGACCAGGTCCATGTTGGCGATGTCGTTGAACAGGCTCACCTTAACAGCGTCGGAGGGGGCCTTCAGATACTCCTCATCCCTGCCTATGAGGAATGAGACCCAGTCCTTGGGGAAGAGGTCGTTCAGGAACAGTAGGTCGCCGGTGCCCCATGTGAGTATCTGGCGTCCTATCTTCACATCAACCGAATCTGCGGGATAGAGGAGGAGATTGGCCTCCCTGAGGTCCACCACCCCGGCGCCCTCCTCCATGTCGATATCCCTGGTCCGGTCAACGTCGTCCCAGATCAGGTCTGGACGCACACGGAGAACTCCCCAGTCGAACTCGTAGCTCATGTCGAGCTGAAGCCTGGTCTCGCCCAGGCTCACGTCGCGCTGGTTGGGGTCCTTATCGGTCCTGAGGCCGCCCCGGACCTCCCAGAACCCATTGATCTCCACGGGAAGCTCCGCCAAAGCCGGCACAGCGGCGAGGAGCAGGAGGATTACAGTTGCCGTCAGCTTGAAAGCGCGCATGGTTACCTCTTGGCCTCTCTCGGTGGCCTGCGGAGGTATCTCTCCGAGAAGATCTCCTCCTTGAGGCCGATGTTGTACTTTATCTTGGAGAAGGTGAGCACGGTGGAGCTGCCGGTCTCTATGTTCGAGGCCTTGGACCGCACCACCGTGGGGAATCCCTGTATCTCCTCAACCTCCAGGGCCTCTATGACCCTGTATTTTTTGCCTGCCTTGTCGTAATACTCCGCCTTCATGGGCATGAAGGTCTTCTTGTCTATCCATACCAGATAATAGGAGAACTCTACGGTGTCCGGCGCCTTGGGCACGTTCTTGATGACGTAGAACCCCTCTTCCTCTTTGGCGAGTTCGTGGGTGTCCTCCTCTATGCTACGACCCGATATGTCCTCGTAGAGGAAGTCGGAGCCCACGAAGCTCGAGCGCTTGTCCGAGGCCGCTATCCGCTTCACCAAGTCCAGGGCCGGGAGGTAGAGCCACCTGTCGTCGTCCTTGCCCGGATGCTTCCAGACCATGAAGATCATCCTCCTGACGTCGGCAGGACGGCGGAAATAGACGTAGAAATACTGCTCTCCCCCATCTTCCTTGTCCTTCCTTAGGATGATGAAGTCCCTCTTGCGCTTCCGGCCCTGACTGTCCGTTATCTCCATGTGGACGTGGGCCTTGCCGTCGTCGCCCTGATAGTAGGCCATTAGGTTCGCCTTCTCGACTATCTCCTGGACCGGTGGGGTCTGATCCTGCGCCCACGCAGAGGCGCAAAGCAGTAGCGCGAGTGCAGCGGCTGCGAATATTTTTGTTTTCATTGGCTCCTCCTTTGGCAGCTCTTTCTTCTCGATGCTATGAAACAGGCCACGAACGAGGCGGCAAGGGCCGCTCCGCTGGCCATCGCGAGTCTGTTCACGCCCCAGTTTATGTATTGATAGACATTGACCACCACCAGGGCAATGGTGGAGGCGGCCACTATCAGGCATGTCATGCACTTGCACGTGAGCCCCTGCTGCACCTTGGGGAAGAGCCTGTTCTCGAAGACCCTTATCATCGCAGGCAGCAGGAAGAGGGTGGCTATGCCTGCCACCGAGAGGATGGTGGCCAGAAAGGTCCCCACGGTCTTGTACGGGACCAGGGGGGCAAAAAGCAGGGGCAGGAAGCCGACCGCTATCACTATGATGTTTCTGCTTATGGCCCTTGCTGGCTCCTCGAACATCACTCCAGCGGCCTCGCTCCACGAACCGTATTCCCTGACCATGCTGCGGGAGCGGCTCAGGAAGTGGATGGCGAAGTCCACCGCCAGCCCGAGGGTGAGAGACGACAGGACCGCGATGGGCATGTCGTAATCCTTGCCGACGATGCCCACTGCGCCGTAGATGAAAGCGATGGTCACTGTCAGCGGTATCATGCAGAGTATCCCCCATAGCGGCGACCTGAACAGCAGGGTCATCATAAGAAATACCACCAGAAAGCTGCCCAAGAAGGCATTGAGCATGCCTGTGACCATCTTGGCCTGCCAGACCACGTTTATGTATGTGAGCCCGAACCACTGGGTCTTGAGGGGCACTGGCGGGGGATTCTCCTCGATGAACCTGGCCAGTGCCTCTTCCACCTTGACCATGTCCTTGTTGTCGCCGCTCTTGAGCTGGAGCCAGAGGCTGGCCCGCTGGTAGTCGGGCGTGACGAAATGCCAGAGGTCCTGGGGCCTGTGGCTGTTCTGGTAGGTGATGAGGCACTGGGCCACCGCCTCCGGGGTGTCCGGGATCCTGAACTCCTCATCCCTGCCCATGAGGAGCTCCCTGTGGACGGTCTTGACCAGGTCTGCTATGGAATTGGATTTGCCCAGGATGCCAGTGGAGAGGAGGTGCTCCTGGATCTTCTCCACATACCTGAGGACCTTGGGGTCCTTGAACACCTCGCTCCGCTGGCGCTCCTTGTCCAGGAAGTTGAGGGCCTCGTCCCAGGCGTCCAGCATCTCTTCCGGTGCCTCGTCTGCCAGGGACTGGGCCTTCTCTGCAACCTCGCGGAGATATTCCGCCGGGGTGGGTGCGGAGACCGAGGAGAATATCTTCTCAACCTCTCCGTAAACCTCCTGGGCCCCTTGCAGTTCTGCATCCTGCTCCGCCTGTTTCTTGAGTCTGGCGAGAAATCCCTTTTTGAAGCTCTCCAGGTCCTCGTGGGTCGTGGAGGCGAGGGAGAGATAGGCCATATATGTGCCGCCGAAGTGGCGGTTGAGGACGGTGTCCGCCACCCTGATGGGATGGCTCTTCGTGAACCACTTTACCGGATTGTCGTTGATCTGTATCCGGGTAATGCCGTAGGCAGCCACCACGATGATGAGCACCGTCGCTCCCAGGATGGCCTTGTACTGCCGGTAGGTGGCGCTGCCCACCCAGGAGAGGAAGCGGCTCAACATCCCGCCGTCTCCCTCTTTTCCGCCGCCCTTGTGGCCGAAGTTCTCCAGGGATGCCTCGGGAATGAACATGACATACGCTGGGATGAACGTGACGGTGAGCAGCCACGCATACATGACGCCCAGGGCCACGAACAGGCCGAAGACCTGCACCGGCGGGATGGGGGCAAGGGCGAGGGATGCGAAACCGGCTGCCGAGGTGAGGGAGGTGTAGAGCATGGGCATGAAGAGGTGGTTCATCACCTCCACGATGGTCCTCTTCCGGTCCCTTATGGCGGGATACCGGTCGAAGAACTCCGACAATATGTGGATGGAGTCCAGGACCGCGATGGGCATGATGAATATGGGGATCATGGAACTCATGATGTGGACGGTGTTGCCGCTTATCACCAAGAGCCCCATTGTGAATATCACCGACACCAGGGCCACGATCATTGGGGAGATGATGAGCACCAGCTTCCGGAAGAAGAAGAGCATGAGGAGGAAGATGATTATCATGGCCATCGGTGCCGAGATCGCCATCTGTATGAACATCTCCACACCGAATGTATCGTTGGCCACCGGCAGGCCGGTTATGTGGTACTCCTCCTCCCCCTTTATCTGGGCGATCTTCTCCCGCAGGCTCTTGTATATCCTGTAGCTGTCCTTCTTGGAGGTGATGGGGAGGTATAGGCAGATCGCCTTGCCGTCGCCAGAGATGAGCGTGTCTTTGAGAAACGGCAGCCTCTCCGCCTTTGCCCTGATGGCCAGCGCCTCTTCCCTGGTCTTGGGCGGTTTGGGCATGAGCCACTCGAACCGAACGGTGCCCGGGCCGGCCTGCTCTATGTTGTCCACGGTCGAGGGGGCTATGAGATCCACGCTTATGACCCCCCTGGTCTTGGAAGGGGCATTGGGATCCTTCCACTGGAGTGTCTTTGCGTACTGGGTCAGTTGGTAGATGTGCGAAAGGGTCTCGGGATTGAAGACGCCGTCCGGGTTCTTTTCATTTACCACCCCGACCACCACGATCTCGTGGAGGTTGAAGACCTTCTTCATATTGTTGTGGAAGACCCTGACCGGTTCGTCCTTAGGGAGCATGTTTTCGGGGTCAGTATCCACCTTCAGCGGATTCAGGAACGGGAATTTGCCCGGCCAGATACTGGGCAGGGCTGCAAACAGGGCTATGGTGACGGTCACCGCCACCATAGCCGCGGTGATGGACCGGTAGTGGTCCACGGCGAATCTGGTTATCCTCTCTCCGAAAGTCATGCCTCCACCTCGCATTTCTTCTCTTGCCTTGCGTACCGCGCCTCTATGCAGTGGAATATCTTCTCTGCCTGGCCGTTCTTGATGGAATAGAAGACGCTCCTTCCCACCCGCCTGCTCTCAAGGAGCCCCTTGCTCTGCATGAGCCTGAGGTGCCCGCTGGTGGCCGGCTGGCTAAGGCCGCAGATCCTGGCCACCTCCTCCACGGTGAAGTTGCCCCTCCTCAGGAGGTCAATTATCCTGAGCCTGACCGGATGCGCCAGGCACTTCAGGCACTCCGCCGCCTCCTGGAGTGAATCCAGGGGGATGAGGTGTTCTGCCAGCTTGTCCACGGTCATGGGCGTTTCTCCAGCGGCCCTGCAACAGGGTCGGAAAGGAGGGCCTGTCGGTATTGAATTTAAATGTCAAAATATAACGATATTTTTATATGTCAAGCCTCGATTTTGAAACCAAGGATAGATGGGCCTTGCAGATAGGAGGGGTAATGGTCTTTCCTCCCATCATCCTTGCTCCTCTGGCTGGTATCACCGACTATCCGTTTCGCACCATATGCCGCCGATGGGGGGCTGGGCTGACAGTGAGCGAGATGGTGGCCTCACAGGCATTGGTGAGGCGGAATCGCAGGACCCTTCGGATGATAGAGACCGCGCAGGAGGAGTATCCGCTGGCGGTGCAGATATTCGGAAGCGATCCAGGAGTGATGGCAGAGGCGGCCAGGATCTGCTGCGACAAGGGGGCGGCCATAATAGACATCAATATGGGGTGTCCCCAGAAAAAGATCGTGAAGACCGGGGCCGGCGCGGCCCTCATGAAGAGCCCCAGCCTGGCGGCGCGCATCGTGGAGGCAGTGAGGAGGGCCATGCCAGAGGAGGTGGGGGTTACGGTCAAGATGCGGCTGGGGTGGCATGAGGGGGAGCTGACCGCCCCTGTCCTGGCAAAGATGGTGGAGGAGGCCGGGGCCGCGGCCGTCACGATTCATGCCAGGACCAAGGCCCAGATGTTTGCGGGCAGGGCCCGGTGGGAACTGGTCAAAGAGGTTGTGGAGCGCGTGGAGATCCCCGTGGTGGTAAACGGGGACATCGTGGATT
>WFVQ01000095.1 GCA_015491585.1 Deltaproteobacteria bacterium | reverse complement strand
GGCCGGAGAGGATGTGGAGGGAGCAGGACCGCAGTTTCGTTCCAGGCTCCGCTGCTACGGTGACACCTGCCTGCACCTCTTCTGGCCCGAGGACTGAACCATGAGCGATAAGAAGATAGCTGTCTATCCAGGGACCTTCGATCCCATAACCTACGGCCACGTGGATCTTATCAACAGGGCCCTCCGCCTGTTCGACGAGGTGGTGGTGGGCATCGGCACCAATCCCATGAAACGGCCCCTCTTTTCGTTGGAGGAGAGGGTGGAGATGATAGAAGATGCGGTCTGTTCCGATCCGAGGGTGAGGGTGACTTCCTTCAGCGGCCTTCTCGTGGAGTTTGCCCGCGGTGAGGGAGCGTGCGCCATCCTGCGCGGCCTGAGGGCGGTCTCCGACTTTGACTACGAACTCCAGCGCGCCCTGATGAACAGGAAGCTCGACAGGGAGATCGAGACGGTGTTCCTCATGACAGGCTTCCGCTGGATATACATAAGCTCCACCATCGTCAAGGAGGCCGCGAGGTTCGGAGGGAGTCTCGAGGGGCTGGTGCCACCCCTGGTGGAGAAGAAGCTGAGGGAGAAGTTCTCGGCCTGAGGCCAGGTCACGCCTCTTGCTTGGCGGCGGCCGTCTCCACTGCCTGCAATCCCTCTTCCAGACGGCGCAGCATCTTTCCGTACTCTATGGCTTCCTTCTTGCGGGCGGCCTGTTCCGCCGCCTTTGCCGTCTCCGCCTCTTCGGCGAGTCCCAGGGTGGCAAAGCTGTTCTTCAGGGTGTGGAAGCAACGGTTCAGCGTGTCCCAGTCCCCCCGGCCCACCGCCTCCCATCCTTTTGCCAACGATTCCTTGATGGATAGCACCGAGATCTCGATGAAACGGTCCACGCTTTCGTGGGGCAGGCCGTACTTCTCCTCCAGGTGGCGCTTTATGGACGGCAGTGCCCCTGGCTCCGTTTTGAACTGTGGCACAGCCTCCTGCCTGTTCCGTGACAATATGCGGTTGATCACCTGCCGGAGCTGTCTGGGAACGAATGGTTTTACGATGTGCCCGTCCATACCGGCATCCAGGGACCGCTGGCGGTCTTCCGCGAAGGCATGTGCAGTCATCGCTACCACCGGTAAGTGACGCCCGTGGAGCCTTTCCCTCAGGGCCGCCAGCAGTTCGTCGGACAGGCGGGCGTGCTTTTCCGGGATCTCCCTTCCTTGTTCGCACGATCTTATGACGGCTACAGTGGACAAACCGTCGAGTTCCGGCATCTGGATGTCAAGGAGCACCAGGTCGAACCGTTTTCTGGAGAGGAGCTCCAGCCCCTCCACACCGTTTGAAGCGGTAACGACTTCGTGTCCCATCTTTTCCAGCATGGTCTTGACCAGCAGCCTGTTCATTTCCGAATCTTCCACCACGAGCACCTTCGCCGCGGGGCTCTCCGCCATATCGAAATCCTTGTCTTCCCCCTTTTCTCCTCCTGGCTGGAACGTCCCCCTCGACGCATATGAAAGCGCGTCCAGCAACTGGGATGGAAAGATTGGGGCCGAGAGAATGAGTACAGGGAACTGCGAGAGGATTTCCAGGGGGGCCCGGTCAGAAGAGCGGTTGGAGACGATGATGGGCCTTATGCACCACTGGGTCTGCGCCTTCAGCTCCTCCAACAATAGCCTGAGACGGGAATCGACTAAGCTGGCATCAAACATCAGGAAGGGGGGGGAGTCCACGCACTCCTCCCGCAGCCTCGAGAGCGCCCCATCGAGACCATCCCTGCCCTTCAATGCGATGGGGGAGAGGCCCGCCTCTCCCAAGGTCGCTGCCAGTATCCCGCGCAGCACGTCATCCTCCACGGCGACTATCGCCCTTGTGCAGGTGCCACCAAGGGCAAGCTGGGCCCAGGGGGTGGAGTGGGAAGCCTGCGAGAATGGAAGGGTGACCCAGAATCTGCTTCCTTTGCCAGGGTCGCTGGACACTCCCACTTCTCCTCCCATCAACTCTACGAGGTGCTTGACAATGGAGAGGCCGAGACCGGTGCCTCCATACTTGCGCGTGATGGAGGGGTCGCTTTGGGTGAAGGGCTCGAAGATGGAATCCAGCTTCTCCCTGGGTATGCCGATTCCCGTGTCTTCCACGTCGAAGCGGAGCACCGTTTCGTTGTCCCGCTCTTCGGCTACATTGCAACGGAGATAGACGTGGCCATTTTCAGTGAACTTTATTCCGTTGTTTAGGAGGTTTCTGAGGATCTGCCCCAGTTTCTGCGCGTCTCCCACTACTGTCCTGGGGATGGAGAGGGAGAAGCGGCAGTAGAGGTTTATCCCCTTTTGCATGGCCATTGGCGCGAACATGGCCACCGTCTCTTCTATCAGCGAGACCACATCGAACTCGTGTTCTTCCAGGCTCTGCCTGCCTGCCTCGATCTTCGCCAGGTCCAATATGTCGTTGATGAGTAGCAGCAGCGTATTGGCGGCATGGTTGATGGCCGCCACGTATTTTTTCTGCTCCTGGTCCAGCTCTGTCTCGGCCACGAGGTTGGCCATGCCGATTATGGCGTTCAGGGGCGTCCTGACCTCATGGCTAACGGTGGCGAGGAAGGCGCTCTTGGCCTCGCTGGCCTCCCTTAGGCGCCGCTCCAGCTCTTTCAACTGGGTGATGTCGTGGCCGATGCTCAAGATCTCTTCCAGCTCGCCCTTGGAGTTGCGTACAGGGGTATTGGTCCAAGAGATCCAGACCCTGGTGCCATCGGCCTTAATGTTTTCATTTTCGCCTTTTACATGAGCATCCGGTGCGTGGAGGAGCTCGTCTATCAGGGCTCTCAGGTTCCGGCCCGTGGATTCGACCTCAGGAACTATGGTCCCCACAACGTTCTTGCCCATGAGCTGATCGGAATCGAACCCGAAGAATTCAAGCCCGAAGCGGTTCATGAACAAGATGCGTCCGCTGGGGTCCATGCGGAGGATTATGCTCCTGGCGTTTTCTACTATGGCCGAATACTTGAACTCCTGAAGCCGCCTGTGTTGCTCGTACTGCTCCCGCCATATTGCCGAGGAGATGACGTTGGCCGCAATCTTGAAGCCGTCGAGCTCGGCGCTGGACCAGATGCGCTCGTCGTCGCAGTTCTCAAGGGCCAAGAGCCCCCAGATCTCCACGCCCACCCTTACCGGCACCAGACAGAGTACCTTGACGCCGATGGAGTCCAATGATTGGCGGTCCGCCTTGGAGAGGGCGGGCGCAGCCAGTTGCACCGTCTTTCCCTGGGCCAGGACTGCCTTGTTTGCCTGGATGAAGGGTTCGAGGACTCCGGTATGGGACGCGGGATCCAGGTCGAGCTGTGCAGGAATGCTCCACATGGCCACGGCCCTCAAGGCACCAGGACCTTGTTGCCCGTCAGGGAGGTGGTATAGGCCGGTGCGGTGTGCCCCGGCTGCCTCTCCTATGCGTTCCAGGAACTCCGGCATGACCGGGAGAAAATCCTTGGACGCCAGGAGCAGCCCCGACATCTGGCTCACTGCCTCGAGGATGGCGTCCCTCCGCTCCATGGCCTCGGTTAGGGCCTTCTGGTCGGTTATATCCTCTACTATCCAGATGCTACCTTCGTGGGGATCGTCGGGATTCAGGGCCTTGCCCGTAACACGCATCCACTTGGGGTTGCCCAGCCGGTCCCTGCCAGGGACCTCCTCCACTACCACAGATCCGCTCCTCAGGCTTGAATAGAGCCGTTCTCCGTATCGTTCGAAGTCTTCCTGAGAGTGGTAGATTATGGAGGTCTCCCTGCCCACGAGTTCGCCGGGGCTTCCGCCATAGAGCTGGGCGAGGACCCGGTTTACTCGGACCAGCTTCCGGTTCTTTACGAAAGCTATTCCTATGCCGGCGTTCTCAAAGATGACATCCAGCTCTTTGGTGGATGCATCGCAGCATGTCTGCGTCCTGGCCGGGCCTTCCATCTGGTCTCCTCTGGTTCAGATCAAGTCAAGATCTGCATCCCTTGCTCTCCGCTCCCTCCCCGAAGATCTCGGCGGTAAACAGGAGTATCTTGGTGTTCTTGTCCCTCCAACAGCCAGGGGCCATGCCGGCCTTGATACAGGTTT
>WFVQ01000094.1 GCA_015491585.1 Deltaproteobacteria bacterium | reverse complement strand
GTTCAGGAAGGGTGAGAAACTGATCCAGATCGAGCGCAAGGACTACCTGATAGCGCTTAAGGATGCAGAGGCCAAGCTATCCAGGGCCTTGCAAGAGCTGGAGGTCGCCAGGAACCGCTCGGCAGTGGAGAGGCGCCAGTGGGAGAGGCTCCATCCAGATGGTGAGGAGCCGCCCACATCCTTGGTCTTTTACGAACCCCAGTTCAAGGCCGCGGAGGCCGCGGTGGAGGCGGCGCGCGCCGCACGCGAGAAGGCTGCGCTCGATCTGCAGCGTACAGAGATCAAGGCGCCCTTCGACTGCCGCATATCGGCCAAGAAGGTCGATGTAGGCGCATATGTAAGGAGCGGCACGGTGGTGGCGGAAGTGGTGGGCGAGGAGATGGCCGAGGCAGTTGTGCCCGTACCTCCTGGAGACGTTATGTGGCTGGAGCTGCCTGCCTACGCCGAGGTCCGCCTCCTGGACGAGGGCGGCAAAGCCACCTGGAAGGGGAGGGCGGTCAGGTTCCTGCCAGAGGTGGATCCTGCCGGCCGCCTGCCCAGGCTGCTGGTTGAGATCCCCCATCCCTTTCCGGACGGCGGCAGGTCAATCGGCCTGGCCCAAGAGAGCTTTGTGGAGGTCCTCGTTGCCGGCAAGCGCCTTGAGAGAGTGTACCTGCTCCCCGCAAAGGCCCTGCGCAGGGGAAATGCAGTCTGGATCGCCGGGAGCGACGGGCTGCTTCACGTCAAGAAGGTGGAGCTGCTCAGGCGCGAGGAAGGTAAGGTGGTGGTGAGGGGCCTCGATGACGGTGATCGCGTAATAACCACCATGATCCAGGGCGCTGCGCCGGGCATGAAGGTGAGGGAGGCCGGAAAGGGCGGATCATGAAGGGCGCCATCCGCTACATGGCCACCAATCATGTGGCCGCCAACATCCTCATGCTCTTCTTCATAGTGGGCGGGCTTATCATGCTCCCCACCATCAAGCAGGAGATCTTTCCCGAGGTGAGCCTGGACACCATCTTGGTCTCAGTTGCTTATCCGGGGGCCGCTCCAGAGGAGGTGGAGGACGGTGTGGTCCTTCCCATAGAGGACAGCATCTCCGAAGTCGAGGGTATCAAGGAGATACGGGGCGTGGCCTCCGAGGGGATGGCCACCGTCTATGCCACCGTCAAGGAGGGGAGTGATCCCGATCTTGTCCTTCAGGACGTGAAGAACGCCGTGGACAGGATCATCATCTTCCCCAAGGATGCGGAAAAACCGGTGATAAGCAAGCTCCTCAACAGGCGCGAGGTGGTTTCGCTGGTGGTGTTCGGGGAGGTGGACCAGTGGACCCTCAGGCACTACGCAGAGAAGATCAAGGACGAGCTCTTGGAATATCCGCAGATCACGCAGGTTGAGCTCGGAGGTGTGCGGCCGTACGAGATTTCCATCGAGGTCCCGGAGGAGACACTTAGGAAGTACGGCCTTACCTTGGAGGCGATCGCGGCCCAGGTGAGAAGGGCGTCTCAGGATATACCTGGTGGAACCATCAAGACCAGCGGAGGCCACATACTGGTCCGCACAAAGGGAAAGCGTTACTGGGCGGATGAGTACCGCAAAATCGTGGTGCTGGCCCGCCCAGACGGCACCAAGCTGACCCTTGGCGAGATCGCTGAGGTGAAGGACGGCTTTGCAGACGAGGATATATCCGCCGAGTTCGACGGAAAACCGGCGGCTATGGTGAAGGTCTACCGTGTGGGCGAGCAGAAGCCCATAGAGATAAGCTCCATAGTCAGGGAGTACGTGCGGGAGCGCGCGGCATCCCTGCCCGCGTCCATTGGGCTAGCGGTAATGAACGACACGTCCAGGATGCTCAAGAGCAGGATCTCATTGCTCCTGAAGAACGCCGCGCTGGGTTTGGCCCTGGTCCTGGTGACACTGGGCCTGTTCCTTGAGATAAGGCTGGCCCTATGGGTGATGCTGGGGATACCGGTCTCGTTCTGCGGGGCCTTCCTGCTCATGCCTACCGTTGATCTATCCATCAACATGATCTCGCTGTTCGCCTTCATAATGGCCCTGGGTATAGTGGTGGACGACGCCATTGTGGTCGGAGAGAGCATCTACTCCCACAGGCAGCGGGGCAAGCCTTTCGGTCAGGCCGCCATAGACGGCACTATGGAGGTGGCGGTGCCCGTGGTGTTCTCCATACTGACCACCATAGTGGCCTTTTTCCCCCTGATCTACGTGAAGGGTATGCTGGGCAAGTTCATAAAGGTGATCCCCCTTGTGGTCATAACCATATTGCTCATTTCCCTCGCCGAGTCCTTGTTCGTGCTTCCGGCGCACCTGGCCGGGCAGAGCAGGCTCAAGAAGCGCGGCCGTTTCCTGGCCTTCATCGAGGGGATCAGGCTTTGGTTCGGCCAGCGGCTCGAACGGTTTGTGAACGGTCCGTACAGGCGCTTCCTGGAGCTTTGCCTTTCGTACAGGTACGCCACCATCGCGGCTGGGATGGCGGTCCTGCTGGTCACGGTGGGCATGGTCAAGGGTGGGATAGTCAAGTTCAGGTTCATGCCCGCCGTGGATGGAGACGAGATCAAGGTGTCCATCCAGCTTCCCGTGGGCGCTCCCGTGGAGGAGACCGAGTCCGTGGCCAGGATGGTAGAGGCCAAGGGTGTGGAGACGGTGAAGGAGATCGAGAAGAGGTCCGGGCAGAGGCTTCTCAAGCACATCTACGCGGTCATAGGGGGGAGCCTGGACAGGGGCGGGCCGGTGGGCGGAGCGGGCGCGCGTGCCTCCAGCCTGGCAGGGATAGACATGTTCCTCGTTCCGGCCGAGGAGCGGGAGATCACTTCTTCCGAGATCGGCAAGGTGTGGCGGGAGAGCCTGGGGCCGGTCCCAGGGGTAGAGGCCATAGTCTTCAAGAGCAATCTCGTCCACATGGGCGCCAACATCGACATCCAATTGAGCCATGACAGCATGGAGGTCTTGCGGGAGGCCTCGGATAGGCTGAAGAGGGCACTGGCTGGATTCGAGGGCGTCAGTGACATCGAGGATAGTTACTCTGCAGGAAAGCTGGAGTTCAAGGTTAGACTCAGGCATAGGGCCCGTCTCCTGGGGATCACCGAGGAGGAGCTGGGCAGGCAGCTCAGGGCGGCGTTCTACGGCGCCGAGGCCCTGCGAATCCAGAGGGACAGGTCCGAAGTCAAGGTCCTGGTCAAGTATCCAGAATCGGCCAGGCGCCACGTCTATGATCTCGAGAACCTCAGGATAAGGACCCCTGCAGGAGGGGAAATCCCTATTTACGAGGCCGCCGACGTGGAGCTGGGAAGGGGGTTCAGCACCATAAACAGGTACAACCGCAGGAGGGTGGTGGACGTAACTGCCAGCGTGGACGCAAAGACCGCCAACGCCGACGAGATCATCTCGGCCCTGCAGAAGGGCGAGCTCATGCGGCTCATGCAGGACTATCCAGGTCTCACCTACGGTCTCGAGGGGGAGAACAAGGAAGAGGCAGAGTCCATGGCCAGCATGAGGGCCGGTTTCACCCTTGCACTGCTGGGGATATTCTGCCTCCTCGCCGTCTCGTTCAAGAGCTATTTTCAGCCGGTCATCATAATGTGCGCCATACCGTTCGGGATAGTGGGGGCAATCGCTGGCCACCTCATCATGGGCTACGACCTCAGCATCCTGAGCATGTTCGGCCTCGTAGCCCTCTCAGGGGTGGTCGTCAACGACTCCCTCCTCCTGATCGACTACATCAACACCGCGAGGAGGAGGGGGCAAGGGCTCCTGGAGGCGGTGGTGGCCGGCGGAGTGAGGCGGTTCCGGCCCATCCTCCTCACCTCGCTCACCACCTTTTTCGGCCTCACCCCCATGATCCTGGAGACCAGCGTCCAGGCCCAGTTTCTCATCCCCATGGCAATCAGCCTGGGATTTGGTATCCTGTTCGCCACGGGGATAACGCTTCTGCTCATCCCCTGCCTGTATGTGGCGTACGAGGACCTGGCGGCGCTGTTCCGTTGACAGGAGGTGGAGATGAAAAAGAAAAACGCCTGGCTCTACAACATAGCCTTCGTGGTCATCGTGGGCGGTATAGTGATCTTCCTATGGAACGCGCCCCCGGAGACCACGGCCAGGGTGCCCAAGGATGAGATCCATCAGCGCTTCTTTCCCATGAAGAAGAAGGAGGCCGAGAAACACTGCGAGAAGTGCCATAACCCCGAGGGCGACGTGCCTCTTCCAGAGGGGCATCCGCCCAAGTACCGCTGCCTGTTCTGCCACAAGAGATAGTCTATTCGCAACAGAAGGAGGAACAACTATGAGGGTTGATCTTTCTCCCAGGCGGTGTGCGCTCCTGGTCATCGATCTGCAGGAACGGCTGATGAAGGCCATTCACAAGGCCGACAGGGTCTCATCCAGGGCGGTGCTGATGATTCGGGCCGCCCAGGTCTTCGGACTTCCGGTCGTTGCCACCACCCAGTATGTGAAGGGGCTGGGAGGTTTCGTCCAAGAGGTGTCCGAGGTCTTGGAGGGGGTGGAGCCCCTGGACAAGGTGGAGTTCGACTGTTTTTCGAATGCCGGAGTCAGGAGCGTGTTCCAGGGGCTCCCTGCCTCTGTGGACACCGTGTTCCTGGTGGGGGTCGAGTCCCATATATGTGTTTACCAGTCTGCCTTGGGGGCAAGAAAGATGGGGCTGGAGCCCTGGATTGTGTCCGACGCGGTCTCATCAAGGGACAAGGCCAACCACAAGGCGGCGCTGCGCCGCTTCATGCAGCTGGGGATCTCCTTCGGTCCGGCCGAGATGGCCATATACCAGCTCATGCGTATGGCCGGCACCGAAGAGTTCAAGGCCATGCTGCCCCATGTGAAGTAGGTATGTCTGAACTCTTCCTGGATACTGTCATGCCCTGGCTGCTGACCGGCCTGAGCATCCTTGGGGCTGTGCTCAACATAAAGAAGAGGCGCAGCGGGTTCGCCGTTTACACCGTCGCCAACATGGGATGGATCGCCGTGGATCTCTATAACGGCATATATGCCCAGGCCGCCCTGTTCGCCGTCTTTACTGGCCTTTCTGCCTGGGGATGGATAGAGTGGGGGAAGAAGGAGTGGCCTTTGGTCCAGTGAGCAGAGAACGCCGCGGTTTCGAGACATTTGAGCACGGCGCTGACATCGGGGTGCGGGGCCGGGGCAGCACCCTGGAAGAGGCGTTCGCATCCGGGGCAAGGGCCATGTTCTCCATTGTTCTGGAGTCTCCGCCCTCGTGTCCTCCTTCCTGCAGTGTCCCTGTCAGTTGCACCTCCTTCGATATGGAGGCCCTTTTCGTGGCCTGGCTCAACGAGCTGCTGGCCCAGGCCGACATGGAGCGTGCGGTGTTTTGGGAATTCGCCATCGAGATCGATCCAGTGGAGTTCGCGGTGCAGGGGAGCGCCTCTGGCTGGAGGCTGGACGATATAGAGGCTGAACTCGGCGTGGAGGTGAAGGGCGCCACTTTTACCTTGGCGAAGGTGGAGCACATGGATGGGGAGTGGGTGGCGCAGTGTGTGGTGGATGTGTGATCCAGGAGAAGGTGCTGTATGGATATCAAGCTGTTGAAGGAGTGCGGTGAGAACTGCTGGGAGATCCCATGCCAGGGCGATATGCGTGTTCCGGCCCGTATCTTCGCCTCCAGGGCCCTTATTAAGGAGATGGACTCCAAGGTCCTGGAACAGCTGATGAACGTCGCCTCTCTGCCCGGCATTGTGAAGGCGGCTATGGCCATGCCGGATGCCCACTGGGGATACGGCTTCCCCATAGGCGGCGTGGCAGCCTTCGATCCGGCCGAAGGAGGAGTCATATCCGTAGGCGGAGTGGGCTACGACGTATCGTGCGGCGTGCGTACCCTTCTAACCGGCCTCACCAGGGAAGAGGTCGTCTCGAAGTTGGAGGAACTTGCCGATGCTCTGTTCTCGTCAGTGCCGGCGGGAGTAGGCTCTGAGGGTGCGATCAAGCTCTCTCCGGCGAAGCTCGACGAGGTGCTCGTGGGTGGCGCCATGTGGGCGGTCTCCAGGGGGTACGGCGAGTCCGAGGACCTGGAGTACGTTGAGGAGAGGGGATGCATGCCAGGGGCGGATCCTGCGGCCGTGTCGGACATGGCGAAGAAGCGGCAGCACCGCCAGGTAGGGACCCTTGGCTCCGGCAACCACTACCTCGAGATACAGTACGTCGATGAGATCTACGACAGGAGCGCCGCCTCTGCCTTCGGGCTGGAGGAGCAGGCGGTGGTGGTCTCCATTCACTGCGGCTCCAGGGCCCTTGGGCACCAGATCGGAACCGACTATATCCAGGTGCTGGGCCGTGCGGCCCGGAAGTACAATATCCCAATAAAAGAGAAGGAGTTGGTCTGCGCGCCCATAGAGTCCGACGAGGGCCGAAGCTATTTCAAGGCCGTGGCATGCGGTATCAATTGCGCCCTTGCCAACCGTCAGGTCCTCACCCACCTGGTGAGGCAGGTGTTCGACCGGCTCCTGCCCAAGGCCCAACTGCAGTTGATATACGACGTAAGCCACAACACCTGCAAGGTGGAGGAGCATGAGGCGGGCGGCGCGAAGCGGCGGCTGTTCGTCCATCGCAAGGGAGCGACCAGGGCCTTTGGGCCAGGCAGGTCCGAGCTTCCCCCACGTTACCGTGAGGCCGGGCAGCCGGTGATAATAGGCGGAACTATGGGGACCGCATCATATATACTGGCGGGTTCTGCCTCCGGCGAGGAGCTGACCTGGGGGTCGGCCTGCCACGGCGCGGGCAGGGCCATGAGCAGGCGGCAGGCCCTGAAGAGGTGGAAGGGCAAGAAGGTCCTGGCCGAGCTCGCCCACCAGGGGATCATCGTCAGGAGCGCCAGCATGAGGGGTGCTGCAGAGGAAGCACCAGGGGCCTACAAGGACGTTTCTCAGGTGGTGGATGCCACCCATGCCGCTGGCCTTGCCAGGAAGGTGGCGAGGCTGCGGCCCCTCGCCTGCGTCAAGGGTTGAGTTCCTTTTCCAGCCTGTCAACCAGGTCCCTGGCCTGTTGTCTCAGCTCCTCCAGGCTTCCGCTGTTTTCTATGATGTGGTGGGCCAGGCCCGCCTTCTCTTGCTGATCCAGCTGCCGCCGCTCCAGGTCGAGGTGCCTGGCGGCGCTGTCCAGCCTGGCTGCGATCCGGCGTCTCCGCTCCCTGTCGTCGGCCACTATGGCCACGGTGACGTCGCAGAGGTCGTCCCATCCAGCCTCGAACAGCAGCGGGATCTCGACGAATACCAGCCTTTCCCCAGACTCCGAAAGCCCTTGAAGCCGCTTGGCCAGCACCTCTTTTGCCGCGGGATGCACGATCTCCTCCAGCCTGCGGAGGGCAGCGGGAGAACGGGCCACGATCTCTCCCAGCCTGGACCTGTCCACGCCGCCTTCCGGCCCCATCCCCTCCGGACCGAATTCCTTCCCGATGGCCCTGGCCAGGGGCGTGGGCCTTGAGAGGAGGTCGTGCACCAATCGGTCGGCGCTTATTGTCTTATATCCAAAATTTTGTAATATATGGACAAACGTTGATTTGCCCGCCGCGACCCCGCCTGTCACACCCACCACAAGTGGTGGCCCAGCGCGGCCTTTCTCCCGCTGGCGGCGACGGGCGGAGGCCCTGGGCCCTATATATCCCTTGGAGTGAGCAGCCATGAGAGTAGAGTTGGATAAGGTAGTCACAGTCCAGTATACCCTTTCAGTCAAGGATGGGGAGACCCCACCTGAACTGAACCGGACCTTCACCACCAGTTTCCTCTACGGCCGTGAGCGCGTCCTGCCCATCCTGGAGCAGGCCCTCTACGGCAAGGAGGAGAACGAGTCCTTCGAGGTGGAGATACCGCCCAAGCAGGCTTATGGGGAGTACGATCCATCGCTGGTGAGCGAGATATCCAAGGACGATCTCTCCTATCCTGAACGGTTGAAGGAGGGAGAGGTATATCTGGAATACAGGGCTGACGGCCGCCCTCTGCGTTTCATTGTCAAGGAGCTCAAGGACGACTCGGTGGTGGCGGATTTCAACCATCCGGCCGCCGGCAAAACACTTCTCCTGTCCGCGAAGGTGGACGAGGTCAGGGAGGCCTCGGCAGCGGACATCCTGGCGCTCATGCACCGCAACTCAGGCGGGGGCTGAGCCTGCTGACGGGGCCGGTTCGGCTCCAACCCATGACAGGATCCAGGATAAAGGATTCCCTCTTTGCCGCCCTGATCGGATTCGTGCGCAGAAAGGGACTCATCTCCCGGGGCGACCGTGTGCTCGCGTGCGTCTCGGGAGGGGCCGATTCCGTGTGCATGCTGCATCTGCTGGCCGCGCTGGCCGGACAGTGGGACCTCGTCGTGGAGGTGGCCCACTTCGATCACGGTCTCAGGGGCAGTGAGTCCGAGGCTGATGCCCGGTTCGTCGAGGACCTTGCGGCCTCCCTGAGCCTGAAGTTCCATCTCGGGCGCTGGAGGGATGGAGAGAGTGGGGCAGTCCGGGGACGGTCGCTCCAAGAGGCGGCGCGGGAGGCCAGATACCGTTTCTTCCGCGATGTGGCGGAGGAGAGGTCCCTGGACCTGATCGCAACCGCCCACACCGCAGACGACCAGGCCGAGGAGGTCATCATGAGGCTGTTGAGGGGAAGCGGGTTGGACGGCCTCTCGGGTATAGCCGCGTCCCAGAGCAGAGTGGTGCGGCCTCTCCTCTTCGCCAGGAGGCGTGAGATAGAGGCATTCCTGCGGAGGTCCGGCCTGGAGTGGCGGGAAGACAGCAGCAACACCTCTCCAAAGTATCTGAGGAACAGGGTGCGGCGCGACCTGCTGCCGCTCATAGAGAGCCGATTCAATCCCTCCATAGTGAGGACGTTGAACCGCGTGGCCGAAGTAATGGGCGAGGCCAGGGAGGCCCTGGCCTTCTTTGCTTCCAGGGCTTTCGATGAGTGCGTGGACACAGACGGCCATAGCGCCAGCCTGTCCATAGAGGCGGTTTCCGCCTATCCAGCCGCGCTGAGAAAGGAGATCTACAAGAGGGCCCTGGCCAGCCTGGGGCTCGCCGGGCCCGCGCTGGCCAAGGTCCATCTCGACACCGTTGACGCCGTGGTTATGGGCAAGAGGCCGTCAGGGGAGGTTCATCTTCCAGGAGGGCGGTTCAGGCGCGTATATGGATGGGGGGGCTTTACGCCGGATGCCTTTGACAGAGAATCGGGGCCGCCGGAGATCGAGGTGCATGGCCCCGGTCCATTGGATTTGGGTGGGGCTGGACGCCTCTTGCTCGAAGAGCGAGATGTGGAAGAGGGGCGTCCTGGAGGTACCGGTCTCTATGTCCCTGGAAAGGCGCTGTACCTGGACTCATCGTCTCTCCATTTCCCTCTCATTGTGAGGGCGAGGCGTCCAGGCGACCGTTTCCAGCCCCTGGGCATGGAGTCGGAGGTCAGTCTCAAGAGATTCATGATCTCGCGCAGGGTTCCCAGGCACGTCAGGGGAGGGCTTCCCCTGATCGTTAGCGGTCGTGGGATCGCCTGTGTCTGTTCGGTGGAGGTGGCCCACTGGGCAAGGATCACCAATTCCACCAGGCGTGTGCTGGCAGTGACCTGGCGCCCCGCAGGCAACCCGGGCGGAAAAATGGTCCCGAATCCCGAGTAAACTATTTCGCGTGATGCCTTTATGTTGTAGAATTTCCACGGTAACGTCCGCCGCTCTTCGGCGCGGTTCGAGGCGCTCCACTTTCGTTCCGGAGGTTTGACTTGAACACCTTTTACAAGAACCTGAGCTTGTGGCTTGTGATCGGGCTGGTGGTGGTATTCCTCTTCAATCTCTTCAACAAGCCCCAAAACCAGATCCCTGAGATAGCATACTCCGATTTTCTCCAGTTCATCGAAAAGGGGGAGGTCTCCAAGGTGGTCTTCGACGGCGAGAAGATAACGGGCTCGTTCGTCAACCAGTCCCCGTTCAGGACCGCGGCCCCCATAAACGACGGGGATCTCATCAAGATGCTCAAAGAGAAAGACGTCGTGATCTACGTGAAGCCCAAGGAGGAGACCCCCTGGTACATAACGCTCCTTGTCTCCTGGTTTCCCATGCTCCTGCTCATTGGTGTATGGATATTCTTCATGCGTCAGATGCAGGGAGGCGGGGGCAGGGCCATGAGCTTCGGGCGCAGCCGCGCCAAGATGCTAAACAGTCAGAACGTCAACGTGACATTCAACGATATCGCTGGTGTCGATGAGGCCAAGGAGGAGCTGACCGAGATCATAGAGTACCTCAAGGATCCTCAAAGATTCACCAAGCTGGGAGGGCGCATCCCAAAGGGCGTGCTCCTGGTGGGACCGCCTGGCACTGGTAAGACCCTGCTGGCCAAGGCCATCGCCGGCGAGGCCGGTACTCCTTTCTTCAGTATCAGCGGCTCGGACTTCGTGGAGATGTTTGTGGGCGTTGGGGCCTCCAGGGTGCGTGATCTCTTCCTCCAGGCCAAGAAACACGCCCCGTGTATCATATTCATCGACGAGATAGACGCTGTAGGCAGGCACAGAGGTGCCGGGCTGGGTGGCGGCCACGACGAGAGGGAACAGACCCTAAACCAGCTCCTTGTGGAGATGGACGGCTTCGAGACCTCTGAAGGGGTGATCGTGATAGCCGCAACGAACCGGCCCGACGTGCTGGATCCAGCACTCTTGAGGCCGGGCCGTTTCGACCGCCAGGTCACAGTTCCTGTGCCTGATGTCAGGGGGAGGGAGGCCATTCTCAAGGTCCATGCCAAGAAGGTGGCCCTGGCGCCTGAGGTGGATCTCAAGACCATAGCCAAAGGAACGCCCGGTTTCTCAGGGGCCGACCTGGAGAATCTGGTCAACGAGGCAGCGCTCTTCGCTGCCCGCGCCAACAAGCAGGCGGTCACTATGGAGGACTTCGAGAAGGCAAAGGACAAGGTGCTCATGGGGGCGGAGAGGAAGAGCATGATCCTATCCGACGATGAGAAACGTGTCACGGCCTATCACGAGGCGGGCCACACCCTGTTGGCTAAATTGCTCCCAGGAGCCGACCCAGTCCACAAGGTCACCATAATCCCCAGGGGCAGGGCGCTTGGAGTGACCCAGCAACTCCCCGAAGAGGACAGGCATACTTACTCACGTAGCTACCTGATCAACAGGCTGATTATCCTCCTCGGCGGGAGGATAGCCGAGGAACTCATCCTGGACGAGTTCACCACCGGCGCAGGCAACGATATCGAGCGCGCTACCGACATGGCTAGGAAGATGGTGTGCGAGTGGGGCATGAGCGAGAAGTTGGGGCCGGTGGCCTTTGGAAGGCGGGAGGAACACGTCTTTCTTGGGAGGGATTTCAGCCAGGTAAAAGATTACAGCGAGGAGACCGCTAAGGAGATCGACGAGGAGGTGAGGCGCATCGTAACCGATTGTTATAACAGGGCCCGCCGCCTACTCGAGGACCACATCCAGTGCCTCCACGACATCGCCAAGGGGCTCCTGGACCGCGAGACCCTTTCCGGCGACGATATAGACCGCATTCTCTCCACCTGTTCAGGCGTGGGACAGGGCGAGGAGGTGGTTGCCTGAGATGGGCGGTGCCTCTGGTAATAAGGTGGATTTTGCGTGGGGAGACAGGACCTACGTGATGGGGGTCATCAACGTGACCCCCGATTCATTTTCTGACGGCGGTAGATTCGCTTCCGTGGAGTCGGCATTGGCCCAGGCAAGGGCCCTTGTTGACGCCGGGGCTGACATGCTCGATATAGGAGGAGAGTCCACCCGGCCGTACTCGGATCCGGTTCCCGCCGACGAAGAACTCCGTAGGGTCGTACCGGTCATCGAGGCCATCAAGGCGGAGCTGGCCGTGGCGGTATCTGTGGACACCACCAAGGCAGTGGTGGCAGAGGCCGCGCTCGATGCCGGAGCGGACATAGTGAACGACGTGAGCGCCCTCCGTTTCGATCCAGGAATGGCGGCCTTGGTCGCCTCCAGGGGGGTGCCGGTGGTGTTGATGCACATGAAGGGCACTCCAAAGGATATGCAGGTGGATCCGGTGTATGAGAACGCTGTGGAGGAGATAGCCCTGTTCCTCGAGGAGCGGGCTGCTTTCGCCAGGGAGAAGGGGATCGCCTCTGAAAATATCTGGATCGATCCTGGAATAGGTTTCGGCAAGAGGTTGGAGGACAACCTCTCCATCCTGCGTAGGTTGTCCAGATTCAAGGAGCTTGGGATGCCTCTGCTCGTCGGTCCGTCCAGGAAGGCGTTCATCGGTGCGGTAACGGGCGTGGAGCGTCCTGCCGATAGAGATGTTGGGACGGCTGCGGTGGTGGCGCTCGCCGCTGCCGCCGGGGCCGACGTGGTTCGGGTGCACAACGTGGAATACGCGGTCCAGGCGGTGAGGATCGCCGACGCTATCCACAGGTAGCGGTTTTCGTCATGTGGAGCGAGCTGGTCTCTTTCATCCCGGTTTTGCGGTGGCAGGACGTGGTGGACATCCTTGCCGTCGCCTTCATCATCTACCGGGTTATCCTCCTGATAAAGGGGACTCGCGCCATCCAGATGGCCGCCGGGCTGGCCGTAATCACGGTGATCTACTTCGTGGCCAGGCAACTCGGCCTCTTCACGCTCCACTGGCTCTTGGGAACCATCCTCAGCTCCCTCTTCCTGCTTATAGTCATCGTGTTCCAGGACGACATCAGGAGGGTGCTTACCCAGATGGGGCAGACACCGTTCCTGAAAATGAAGGTGAAGACCTTTCAGATCCTGGAGGAGGTGGCAAAGGCGGTTACCACTATGGCCGAGTCCAAGACCGGGGCCCTGGTGGTCTTCGAACGGAGCGTTGGCCTGGCCGACTATTTCGAGTCAGGCGTGGTGATAGACGGCCAGGTCTCCAGGGAGCTGCTATGCACCATATTCGCCAAGAACACCCCACTCCACGACGGCGCCGTCATAATCCAGAAGGGCAGGCTGGCGGTGGCCGGAAGCGTCCTTCCCCTTACCACCAACCCCAATATAAGCAGGCAGCTCGGGACCAGGCACCGGGCGGCCTTGGGCATAACCGAGCAGACCGACGCTATGGCGGTGGTGGTCTCTGAGGAGACAGGCAGCATATCGGTGGCCATCCACGGCAAGTTGACCAGGGATATAGATGCTGGCACACTGCGCCGCATCCTCCACACCGGCCTTGCAATGGAGGACGGCGACCGGCCGTGGTGGCGGTTCAGGCTTATGGGGTAGGGTGATGAGGGGACTTCTCGGAGGAAATTGGGGTCTGAAGCTCGTCTCCCTGGCGTTTGCGGTCCTGCTGTGGTTTTTCGTGGTGGGCGAGGAGAAGGCCGAGGTCACCCTCTCCATACCCCTGGAGATAGTGAACGTGCCGCCGCGGATGGTCATAGCCAACGATCCTCCGCCCTACATAGAGGTAAGGGCCTATGGACCCAGGAATCTGCTGAGGAACCTCACACTCCAAGGCCTCTCCAAGGTGATCGACCTCAGGGGCGCCAAGGCCGGAGAGATGATAATCCATCTCTCGCCAGAGAGCCTGGCCCTGCCCAGCGGCGTGAGGACCCGCCGCATACAACCGGCCACTATTCAGATAGTCTTGGACTGGCTCTTGGAGAAGACGGTGGAGATCGAACCAGTGATAGTGGGGACTGTAGCGCCCTATTACGAGATCGCCGGCTGGGAGGTCAATCCAAAAAAGGTGCTGGTCAGCGGCCCTGCCAGGGAGATCAAGGCGCTGGACAAGGTCAGGACACTTCCCATAGACCTGAAGGGCGCCACCAAGGACGTTCTGGCGGATACCGCCCTTGACGTCGAGGGGCTCCATATATCCTTGCCCGAGCGCGTGGGGCTGGTCCAGGTGGCTGTGCACGTCCGGCCCATACAGGGGGAGAAGCGCATTACCCATGTCCCGGTGCAGTTCGACAAGAAGGCTGTGGAGCGGGTGTGGCCGCCGGTGGTCACCTGTATGTTGAAGGGCCCCTTGGTGGAGCTGAAACGCCTGCACCCAAAGGATATTTCGGTCTCAGTGGATCTCTCCGGCGTGCCGGCCGATGCCAGCGGCTTGAAGCGACTTCCACTCAGGATAGTCCCACCTCCGGGTATGACGGTGGTGAAGGTGGTGCCCGAGAGCGTCAAGGCCAAGGTCAAGAAGAGGCCCAGGCTGGAAAATACGGGCGGGAATGAAGGTACAGCGGATAATACTGCCGCAGAAGACTCCCAGTGAAGGTGAATGCGAGATGAGGAAACTGTTCGGCACCGACGGTGTTAGGGGGGTGGCCAATGTCCATCCCATGACTCCTGACGTGGCCCTGAAGATCGGCCGCGCGGTTGCATATCTGCTCAGGAATGGAAGGGGGCGCCACAGGCGCATCCTCATAGGAAAGGACACGAGGGTGTCGTGTTATATGTTTGAGAACGCCCTGGCCGCTGGCGTCTGCTCCATGGGCGTGGACGTCTTCTTGGTGGGGCCGATGCCCACGCCGGCCATAGCGTTCCTGACTTCGAGCATGAGGGCGGATGCTGGGATCGTGATCTCCGCCTCCCACAACCCCTTCCACGACAACGGGATAAAGGTCTTCTCGTCAGATGGGTTCAAGCTTCCAGATGACACTGAGGAGAAAATAGAGGCGATAATGGACGATCCCTCCCTGGCTGAGGCGCAGCCTACTGGCGAGGGGGTGGGAAAGGCCTTCAGGATCGAGGACGCCAGGGGGCGTTATATAGTCTTCCTGAAGAACACCTTTCCGGCCCATTTCAGCCTGGACGGCTTAAAGATAGTAGTGGATTGCGCTAACGGCGCCACCTACAGGGTCGCTCCCGCGGTCTTCGAGGAGTTGGGGGCCGAGATCGTCAAGGTGGGCGTGGAGCCCAACGGGATCAACATAAACGATGGATGTGGCGCCCTGCATCCCGAAATGATCAGCGGGCTGGTCCAGGAGCAGGGGGCCGACATGGGCATAGCCTTCGACGGAGACGGTGACAGGGTCATCGTGGTGGACGAGAAGGGAAACATAATCGACGGCGACCAGATCATGGCCATCTGCGCCAAGAGTCTCCTTGAGCACGAGCGGCTGAGGAAGAAGACAGTGGTCGCCACGGTCATGAGCAACATGGGGCTGGAGGTGGCCTTGGAGCGCATGGGGGCCAGGCTCGTGCGCACCAACGTGGGGGACAGGTACGTTGTCGAGGCCATGAGGAGTCATGGCTACAACTTCGGGGGTGAGCAGTCGGGTCATCTCATATTCCTCGACCATATAACCACCGGTGATGGGATACTGGCGGCGCTTCAGCTTCTGGCGGTTATGCAGGACACCGGCCGTCCACTCTCAGAGCTGGCCACCATCATGGATAGGTTCCCTCAGGTGCTCCACAACGTCCGGCTATGCCGCCGCTGCGGTCCGGAGGAGATACCAGGCCTGGACAAACTGGTTCGAGCAATGGAGGAGCGGCTGAAGGGGCGCGGTAGAATCCTGATAAGGCCCTCTGGTACAGAGCCGCTCATGCGGGTGATGGTCGAGGGAGAGGACGGTTCCCTCATAGAGACCATGGCCCGTGAGATCGGAGAGCACATATCGTCAGCGGTCGAGACAGGGTAGCGCAGGAGCGGTCGCCCATCAATCGAATATACCTATCCTGTACAGGAACAGGAAGCCTC
>WFVQ01000093.1 GCA_015491585.1 Deltaproteobacteria bacterium | reverse complement strand
CTGAGATAGTGAACCACGGCGTGGTGGTGGTGGCCACAGGCGCGCGGGAATACGCGCCCAAAGGCGATCTCTACGGCCAGAGCAGGCAGGTGATGACCCAGTTGGAGCTCGAGGCGAGGATCGCCAAGGGGGCCAGCGGCCTAAGGAACGTCAAGAACGTAGTGATGATCCAGTGCGTGGGCAGCCGCGGAGACGACATGGGCCATTGCAGCAGGATCTGCTGCACGCAGGCGGTCAAGAACGCGCTCAAGATAAAGGAATTGAAGCCTGGGGCCCGTGTCTATGTGCTCTACAGGGACATGCGGACCTATGGTTTCTACGAGGAGTTGTACCAGGAGGCCAGGCGCAAGGGCGTCATCTTCCTCCGCTACGAGCCCGACCGGCGGCCAGAGGTGGTCAAGGCCGGCAGAGGTATCAAGGTGAGGGTCTTCGACCGGCTACTCGGGGAGGAGATCGAGATCCCGGCCAACATAGTCGCACTGTCGGTGGGCATCCAGCCAGGCGACAACGAAGAGCTGGCCAAGGTGATCAAGGCGCCGTTGACCTCTGACGGATTCTTCCTCGAGGCCCATGCAAAGCTGAGGCCGGTGGAGGTGGCCGTGGAGGGTGTCTATCTCTGCGGTCTGGCCCACGGCCCCAAGTCGCTGGCCGAGTCCATAGCGCAGGCAAAGGCTGCGGCGGCCAAGGCTACCATACCCCTGGCCAAGGGCAAGGTGGCGGTTGCCGCCATCGTCTCCAGGGTGGACCAGAAGAAGTGCATTGGTTGCGGGATCTGCGCCAGTCTCTGTCCCTTCAACGCCATCGAGCTCAAGAAGGTGGACAAGCGGCGCAAGGCGGAGACCATTACCGCCTCCTGCAAGGGTTGCGGGATCTGCGCCTCCCACTGTCCGACCCTGGCGATCTCTATGGGTGGCTTCACCGACGAGGCGATCATGGCCCAGATCCACGCATTCGGCGAGAGCCTGGCTCGCGAGGAGGCGGAGGCAGGGGCTGAGGCCGAGTAGGCGTGTGGAAGCTGATATCCCGGCGGTTGCACTGGGCAGCCCCGGTTGAGTTAGATACTGCTTGGAAGGAGTGAGTTATGGCCCAGGAGGGTTACAATCCGCATATCTTGGGTTTCTTCTGCCACTGGTGCTGTTACGCGGCGGCTGATGCGGCCGGCGTCTCCAGGTACCAGTACCCGCCCAATATCAGGGTTATCAGGGTGATGTGCACCGGCCGGATCGACGGGCGCTTTCTGTTGGAGGCGTTCAAGGTGGGCGCCGACGGCGTCTTCACAGGCGGCTGACACCTCAACGAGTGTCATTACCAGTCTGGTAATTACGAGGCAATGGTGGTAGCGGAGACGGCGAGGCAGGCGCTGGAGGAGTGTGGGATCAATCCGGAGCGTTTCTCTCTGGAGTGGGCTTCGGCAGCGGAGGCCCCCCGTTTCGTAGAGCTCGTGACGGGTTTCGTGAACTCGGTCAAGGCCCTTGGTCCTCTGGGCACCGCCGAAGGCGAGGCCTCCAGAGATGTCATAGGCGAGCGGATGGATGCCGCGGTGGAGGCCCTCAATTCACCCAAGGTGCGCACATCCCTTGGCAACGTGGCCAAAGGGCTTAAGAAGACCAACGACTACTCCCCGGAAAACATCAAGGAACTGGTGGGCGGGAAGGTGATTCCGGCATTGAGGAAGGAGCGTGTCAGCAGGCAGCTCATGACCGCCTTGGCCAAGGGAGGCGCTGCACTGTCAGACCTGGCGGGCAGGATCGGTGCCCCTGAGGATGACGTCCAGTCCGCCCTCGACGCCTTGGTGAAGAAGGGGAAGGTGGAAGAAAAGGCCGGGTCCTACATCCTGGCAGGATAGTGGTGGAATCATGGCGATACAGGCTGCAAAACTCAATCCAGAATTCGAGAGCATTATAGGCGGCTATGAGGGGTGTGCCACCCTCTCCCTCTGTTACGGGTGCGGCTCGTGCAGCAGTGCCTGTCCTGTGGAGAAGGTGGTGCCGGAGTTCGACCCCAGGAAGATCGTCCACATGGTGGCCCTGGGTATGGAGGATGAGCTCCTTGGCTCCGACATCATCTGGGCCTGCTCCCAGTGCCAGAGCTGCATCCCGGTCTGTCCGCAGGGGGTGCGCTGCGCCGACGTTATAAAGGGGCTGCGCGACGAGGCAGTGAAGCGGAAGATGGTGGACAGCGAGAGGCTGGCCGGGCTCGGCCTGTTTGCATCTGTCGATCCGGGCAAGTGCGTTGCCTGCCTCACCTGTGTCAGGCTGTGCCCCTTTGGCGCCCCGCGGATCGAGGACGAGGGTTACGCCTTCATTGATCCCGATCTTTGCAAGGCGTGTGGAATATGTGTCCTGGAGTGTCCGGCAGAGGCCATCGGCCTCAGCCCTTCCCAGGAACAGAAGGGTTCTATGGGAGAGTGAGATGGCGGCGATGGGAAGGATAGTTGCGTTCTGTTGTAACTACGTGACCTCGGTGCCGGCCGAAGCGCTCCAGGAGGCCGGCCTGGTTCCCGAGGGCATGGAGATAAGGCGGCTGCCCTGCACGGGCAAGCTGGAGATAGATCAGATAATAGGCGCCTTCGCCGACGGTGCCGAGGCGGTGTTCGTGGCCGGGTGCAAGATAGACAAGTGCCACAACGCCTCCGGCAGTCACAGGGCGGCCAAGCGCGTCAAATATGCCAAGAAGATACTGGAGGAGCTCTCCATCTCTCCTGATCTGCTCGAGATGATCTTCGTGGAGAGGGGCGAGGCCGGGCCGGTGGTCGAGATGGCCCAGGTGATGCAGGAGAGGCTGGAGGCCAGGGATGCGTCAAAGGAGACGGCGACATGATTATAGCTGAGAGAAAGCCCATGCCCGAGATCCTCGGCATGCTCCAAGGGGCCCGCAAGGTTCTGATCCTCGGTTGCCGTGGATGCGTGGCCATCTGTTCCGCTGGAGGCGACAAGGAGGTCGGTGTGATATCGGCCGCCCTAAGGCTGGGGTTCAAGAAGGCGGGCCAGGAGGTCGAGATCCACGAGGAGACCTTCGTCAGGCAGTGCGATCCAGAGTATCTCGAGCCATTGAAGGATAAGGGAAAGGAGTACGATGCGGTGCTTTCGACGGCGTGCGGCGTGGGGGTGAACTTCATCGCTGACCGCTGTCCCGGCGTCAAGGTGTTTCCCGCCCTGGATACGTCGTTCTACGGTGCCAACCTCAGCAGCGGCGAGTGGAAGGAAATGTGCGCCGGATGCGGGGCCTGTGTGCTCCATCTGACTGGCGGGCTCTGTCCGGTGGCGAGATGCGCCAAAAGTCTCTCCAACGGTCCGTGCGGCGGATCTGTTGGGGGCAGGTGCGAGATAGATCCCGATGTCCAGTGCGTATGGCACATGATATACGAGAAGCTCCAGGAGCAGGACAGGGTGGCGCAGATGGAGGAGATCATGCCCGTGAGGGATTGGCGCAGTGCCGGGCATGGCGGTCCCAGGCGCAGAGTTAGGGAGGACTTGCTGCCGTGATATCAGGAAGCAACTTAGAGAGGGTTTTGAAGTCGGGCCAGTTTGCGGTTACAGGCGAGCTGGGCCCACCCAAGAGCGGTGATCCCGAGGTGGTCCGCGAGAAGGCCCGGATACTCAAGGGCCATGTGGACGCTGTCAACATAACCGACTGCCAGACCGCTATCGTCAGGATGTCGAGCCTCACGGCCGGACTCATCGCCCTGTCCGAGGGAGTGGAGCCGGTCATGCAGATGACTTGCCGCGACAGGAATCGCATAGGGATGCAGGCCGACATCCTCGGCGCCTCGGCGCTGGGAATAAAGAACCTGTTGTGTCTCACCGGTGACCATCAGAAGTTCGGAAACCATCCCCAGGCCAAAGGGGTCTTTGACATGGACTCCATACAGCTTCTCCAGATGGTCAAGGGGATGAGGGATGGCCGCCGTTTCCAGTGTGGAGAAGAGATAAAGAGCCATGAGCCAAGGCTTTTCCTCGGCTGCGCCGCCAACCCCTTTGCCGATCCATTCGAGTTCAGGGCAAAGCGGCTGGCCAAGAAGGTGGAGGCCGGGGCGGACTTCGTGCAGACCCAGATCATCTACAACGTGGAGAAGTTCGCCAAGTTCATGGAGATGGTTCGAGACCTGGGCATACACGAGAAGTGCTACATCCTCGCCGGAGTGACTCCGCCGAAGTCCTTGGGGATGGCCAGGTACATGAAGAATTTCGTTCCAGGCCTGGACGTCACCGACGACGTCATCAAGCGTCTCAAGGACGCCAATGACCAGCGCGAGGAGGGGATCAACATCGTGGTTGACATAATCAACCAGGTGAAGGAGATCCCGGGCGTGGCAGGAGTCCATGTCATGGCCATCGAGTGGGAGCAGGCGGTGCCAGAGATCGTGAAGAGGGCCGGTCTCGCTCCAAGGCCGGAATACGAGGGCGTGGAACCGGTGCTGGTCACCTCTGGGGCCATAGAGAGCGCGGTGGCGCAGGCCAGGGAGGAGGCGGCCCAGGAACTCAAGAGGCAGATCGACGAGGCCAAGGCCGAGGCCGAGGCTTCAAGGGGCCTCATAGCCAAGGAGAAGGAAAGGACTGCTTCGGAGATATCCCAGTTGAGGAAGCAGGTTGAGGAGGCCAAGAGCATGGTGAGCCAGAAAGAGGCTGAGATCCAGCGACTTACCAAAGAGCTTGAGAAGGCGAAACAGGAGATCATGTCCGCGCCCCAGGGCCAGGCACCTGCGGCCGGAGGCGCGTCCCAGACAGCCGTGGTGGTGGAGGAGCCGCTGACCTCGCGCGAGGAGCGGGTGCTGTCCTCCCTCAACTTAGGTCTTCAGGCCCTGAGAAAGGTCCTGGGCCTGTCGGACGAGGCGTTCGAGGCGCTCCGCAGGTTCCTGGAGGCGGAGTTCATCCTCCACCTCGGAGGCGTTCCCGCCGGAGCCAAGGTGGCGGCCCCGGCCCCTGCGGTGGAGGAGAAGGCCGCTGCAATAGAGCCGGCTTCTGAGCCTGAAGAGGCCCCGGCCCCTCCATCTGAGGAGAAGGGTAGGAACAAGGAGGTGGTGAACCTGGTGGCCAAGGGCAACGTCCTCCTCCATAAGCAGGATTTTTCCGGTGCGCTCGAGGTGTTCGAGCAGGCCCTTTCGATAGATCCAGACGACGAGCAGGCCAAGGAGGGCGCTGAGAAGGCCAGGGCAGGCATGGCAGAGCCCGCGGCAGAGGCCGCACCTGCCCCGGCGGAAGGGTTGCTCCCCCCCTGTCCCGAGGAGCTGACCCAGGAGGAGTGGGCCAGGAAATGGGTGATACGGTACGTGGCCAAGGGCAACGTGGCGCTCCAGAAAGGCGATCCGTCCGCGGCCCGGGAGTTCTTCGAGAAGGCGTTCCAGCTCGACCCCAACGACGCCAAGGCCAAGGCGGGTCTTGACAGGTGCGAGGGTGCGCCGGCCGCTGCCCCGGCGCCGGAGGCCGCTCCTGCAGAGGAGCCAGCCCCGGCACCTGAGAAGGCCGAGCCGGAATCCGGGCCAGAGGCGGCTGCTCCAAAGCCGGAAGAGCCCAAGGCCGAGGCGCCTGAGAAGAAGGAGGAGCCGAAGCCCAAGGCCAAGCCGGCACCCAAGCCGGCTGCTGCGCCCGCTCCATCTCCAGGAGAGCTCTCCATAGGAAGCCTGGCCAAAGATGAGACCAAGCTCCAGGAGAGGGCAGCCGGGATCTCCGAGGAACTCTATGTGGAGAAGGCCACCGGCGCCATCCGCGAGGTGGTACTTGGCGACGGAGAGAAGGCCATCACCATCGGCGGTTCCACGGCCCTGCCCTTCTACTGGTTCGAGGGAGAGATGGGCAATCCTCCCAGGATAGCCTTCGACGTCCTCGACACCGAGCCCGAAGATGTTCCCGACTCCCTGGCCAAATACTATTCCGACGTCATGGGCGACCCGGTCAAGTGGGCCCAGAAGTGCGTGTCCGAGTACGGTGCCGAGGCCATCTGCCTCTCAATGGTGAGCACCGATCCCAACGGCATGAACAGGGCGGCCAGCGAGGCGGCTCAGACCGCAAAGGCCGTTGCGGACGCCATAGACGTTCCATTGATACTCTGGGGATGCGGTAATGCGGACAAGGACACCGAGACACTGCGCGAGGTCACCAGCCTCATTACCGACAAGAAGGTGTGCATAGCGCCGCTGACCGACGCCAACTACCGCAACCTCGGCGCGACAGCGATGGCCTTCCAGCTTCCGGTGGTGGCGTCCACTCCCATCGACGTCAACCTTGCGAAACAGTTGAATATCCTCCTCGAGAACCTGGGGTTGACCCTGGACCATATCTTGATGGATCCCTCCATAGGGGCCGTGGGCTACGGCCTGGAGTACACCTACTCTGTTATGGAGCGCATCAGGCTCGCGGCGCTGACCCAGCAGGACGACAAGCTCATGGTCCCGTTCATCTGCAACATCGGCAGGGAAGTATGGAAGGCGAAGGAGACCAAGCTCCCCTCAGACGCCATGCTGGGCGACCAGGAGCGCAGGGGTGTGCTCATCGAGGCGATCACGGCCTCCTCACTGTTAATGGCAGGGGGCGAGTTGCTGATCATGAGGCATCCCAAGGCGGTAGAGCTTACCAAGGCTCTGATAGAGTCGTTGACATAAAAAACAAACAAAGCGAGAGAGGACGACTATGTCGAAGATAATCTGTTCAGCAGCAATACGAGGCGCTCACAAGATCGTGGACATGGCCGAGGAGAAGTACGAGGAGGCCCTGAAGAAGTACGGGCCCGAGCACGAGGTGGCCTTCCCCAACACCGCCTATTACTTGCCCATCATCTATTCGATGCTGGGCGCGCCGGTGAAGCAGTTGGGGGACATGAAGGAGATCTTCCAGGAGTGCCGTAAACTCCTGCCTCCTCCGGTTAGCGACGAGATCTGGCTTCCATACCTGGCGCCGGCCCTGGATGCCGGCATGGCCACCTTCTTTGCCGAGGAGATGTACGAGGCCATCAGGTATATCGAGGATCCCAACTTCTATACCAAGACCGAGGATCCAGTGGACGACGACCATTTCTGGCTCGGCGCGGCCGACGACGTCATCTTCAGGAAGCGCGGCGTCGAGTTCGTGGACGGTACCGCGCCAGGATTCGCCGCCATACTTGGAACCCCCTCTGATCCAGACATGGCGGAGAAGATAGCCCTGGAGCTCCAGGAGAAGAATCTATACGTCTTCCTCCATGACAAGACCGATGGTCTCAGCATGGTGGATCAGCTCAAGAAGAACAAGGTCCAGATCGGCTGGTCCACGAGGCTGGTTCCCTTCGGTCCTACCTACACCTCCGCGGTGTTCGCAATAGGATTCGCCTGCAGGGTGGCCCTCGCCTTCGGCGGTATCAAGCCGGGAGACTACAAGGGCAACCTCATTTACAACAAGGACAGGACCTTCGCATTCGTCATGGCCTTCGGTCCCGTCTCCGACGAGTGGTACGCCAATGCGGCCGGGGCCATCAACTGGGGCTTCCCCACCATCTCCGACTGGGATATCCCGGAGGTCCTGCCCACCGGTATATGTACGTACGAGCACGTTGTGAGCAAGGTTCCCCACGAGGAGATCGTGCAGAAGGCCATCGAGGTCCGCGGCCTCAAGGTCACCGTCTCCAAGATCGACATCCCGGTGGCCTATGGCCCTGCCTTCGAGGGCGAGCGCGTCAGGAAGGACGATCTCTTCCTGGAGTGCGGCGGCGGCCGCACCCTGGGCGTGGAGGTGCTCATCTCCAAGGAGATGGACGAGGTGCAGGATGGGCTCGTCACTGTGGAAGGCCCTGAGATGACCGATGTGGAGGAGGGGGCGAAGCTGCCGCTGGCCATACTGGTCGAGGTGGCCGGCCGCCAGATGCAGCCGGACTTCGAGCCCATCCTCGAGCGCCAGTTCCACCACCTCATCAACTACGCCCAGGGAATAATGCACATAGGGCAGAGGAACATCATGTGGCTCCGCGTGGGCAAGAGCGCCATAGAGAAGGGCTTCAAGTTCGAGCACATTGGGCGCATCCTCCACGGCAAGCTTCATCAGGACTTCGGCGCCATCCTCGACAAGGTCCAGGTGAAGATCTACACCGAGGAGGAGAAGGTCAAGGAGATACTGGAGCTGGCCAAGCGGGTGTACGCGGCCAGGGACGAGCGCCTGGGCTCCATGACCGACGAGTCCGAGGAGATCTTCTACTCCTGCACCCTGTGCCAGTCCTTCGCTCCCAGCCACGTCTGCGTCATCACCCCCGAGCGCGTGGGCATGTGCGGAGCGTACAACTGGCTGGATGGAAAGGCCTCCTACGAGATCAATCCCACCGGCCCCAACCAGCCCATAGAGAAGGGCGAGTGCATCGACGAGGTGCTGGGCCAGTGGACCGGCGTTAACGAGTTCGTCAAGAAGGCCTCCAGGGGCAAGGTGGAGAAGGTAAGCGCATACAGCCTGATGAACGACCCCATGACCGCCTGCGGTTGCTTCGAGTGCATCGCGACCATGCTCCCCATGTGCAACGGGATCATGATCGTCAACCGCGACTACATGGGGATGACCCCCAGCGGAATGAAGTTCACCACCCTGGCCGGCATGGTGGGCGGCGGGCAGGTCACACCTGGCTTCCTCGGTGTGAGCAAGCACTATATCTGCAGCCGCAAGTTCCTTACTGCCGAGGGCGGCCTCAAGAGGGTGGTCTGGATGCCCAAGATGCTCAAGGAGGAGCTCCGCGACAGGCTCGAAGAGAGGGCCAAGGAGCTCGGGATTCCGGACCTCCTCGACAAGATCGCCGACGAAGAGGTGGGCACCACCGAGGACGAGGTCCTCGCCTTCCTCCAGGAGAAGGGACATCCTGCCCTGGAGATGGAGACGGCGGTTTAGTGCGGCGGATGCCGGCGCAGTGGACGGTTCTGAAACTACAGGAATAGGGAAGGGATAGCTCATGGCACTCACAGGGATAGAAATCCTCAAGATGCTCCCCAAGAAGAATTGTGGGGAATGTGGCGTACCTACCTGTCTCGCGTTCGCCATGAAGGTGGCCGCGGGCCAGGAGGAGATAGCGAAGTGTCCTTACGTCTCGGAAGAGGTGGTCCAGAAGGTGGGCG
>WFVQ01000092.1 GCA_015491585.1 Deltaproteobacteria bacterium | reverse complement strand
CATTCTTCCCCCTTACGTCTCTATAACACCGAAAAAACCGCTGGAAAAGACAATCCCCGGTGCTATGATGAGAGTATCAGAAAAACCGAAGGAGGTGGAGCATGTCGGTCCCGGTAAAACGTTTCCCAAAGAGGCCTGTGGACGACTATGCCAAAATCAGAGGAGAGATCCAGTCTGGAGACGTCCTCCTCTGCTCTGGCAGCGGCTGGTTCTCCCAGATGATCCAGGCCGCCACCGAGAGTGTGTGGAGTCATGTGGCCTTCGTTATGAGATTAGAAGTGATAGACAGGATCATGGTGCTGGAGAGTGTAGAGCCAATAGGGGTGAGGACAGTCCCCCTCTCCAAATACCTCAAAGATTACGACAACAATGGCAACCCCTATCCAGGAAGACTCGCCATCCTGCGCCACAAGGACTTCCACCGTCTCGTCTCGGTCCAGAAGCTGAAGAAGATGGGGCAATTCGCTGTCCAGCTCTTCGGCTATCCCTATGACAAGGATGAGATAGCCAAGATAGCGGCCAGGATCGTCTCGTCCCACCTGCCGTTCTCCAAGGGCCAGAAGAAAAAACTCAAGAGAGATAGAGAATATATCTGTTCAGAGTATGTCTGGGAATGCTACAGATCGGTGGGCATAAAAGTACCCTACGACAAGAGGGGCTTTATCGCGCCCGCGGATTTCGCCAGAGCCAAGGAGTTCCAACTGGAGTTCGTGCTGAAATAGAGCTCCATCATATATAACGGAGGGTGCCCCACTCCAGCCTTACTTCTCCGCCTCCAGCCAGGGATATCACCAATCTTCCCTCTTGATCCAGCCCTGCCACCTCTCCCTGGCCTTCCAGCCCTCCTGAGACAAACCATGCCCTTCGACCTACAGCGCCGGACTTCTTGTTCCACTCCTCGAAGGCCCGCCCGTATCCATGCCGCGCCGCTGCCACCAGCCTGCGGTCCAAGGCATCGCAGAGGAGTTCCAATACCTCACCGGTCCCAACAGAGACGCCCGCCAGTTCCAGGGTCGTCAGCGCAGCCCTCAATTGGGCTGGAAACTGCTCTGTCCCGCCTGAGACGTTGACCCCTATCCCGGCCACCACCGTGTTGTCCGGTCCATGACCGCACAGCTCGCACAATATGCCCGCCACCTTGCGGCCCTCTATGAGCACGTCGTTGGGCCACTTGAGGGATAGTCCAGCGACACCCAGGCTCTGAAGGGCGTCGAACACGGCGAGGCCGCACAAGATGGTAAGCCTGGAGAGCGGCCTTGGAAGCTGCATGGCCGAATCGCAGTCCATGCACCGGGGATGTATCACAAAGGAGGCGAATAGATGGCGGCCGTGACCACCGTGCCACTCCCTCCCTTTGCTCCCCCTCCCCTTGGTCTGGCGACCGGCCCAGACCACCAGGCCTGGCCGGGAAAGGAGCTCCGGGCTGGAGATGCAGAACGAATTGGTGGAGTCCACCTCTTCCAGAAACAGGAAGGACCGGCCGACGAACGACCGGTCCTTCCGAGCAGGCAATATCTTTGGCATGAGATCAGATCTTCTTCAATACGAAGAGAAGCTGTCCCTCCTGCACCTGGTCATTGAGTTTGACCGCGATCTCCTCCACCTGGGCATCGAAGGGGGCCACGATGGCGTTCTCCATCTTCATGGCCTCGAGATTGGCTATCTCTTCGCCCTTGTGGACGATGTCTCCAACCTTGATGGTGCCGCGGTCCGGATTCCCGATACGCCATACGTTCCCGTTTATAGGAGCGCCTATTTCACCCTCGCCCTTGGCCATCCTGATCTCCACTTTCTTGGCCCTGGGCGTCTCCACCTCGTACACAGTGGTCTTGTTGTTCACCTTCAGCACCACGTGGATGTGGCCCTCGTACTCGGAGCCCACCGAGACCAGCTCTATGCAGTAGGGGCGTCCCCATAGGTCGAACTCCACCTTGTCGCCGGGCTTCTTCAACCCCTCACGCCAGACGTCGGTCGGGAGCACCAGGGGCGCCTCGCCGTACTTTTCGCGAAATTCGATGTAGTTCACTGCGTCCTTGGGGTGCATGAGATAGAGTATGAACTCCTCTTCGCTGGGATCACGTCCCAGGGTGGAGGCCAGATCGCCCCTGATCCTGTCGAGATCGTCCTCCTGGAGTGTATCCAGAGGAGAGAGTTCCTTCCGCTCCTTGAGCCTCTCTTCCCACTCCTCACCGAAAGTGCTCTTGTACACCCACTCGGCAGGCCACCCCATTGGAAGCTTGCCGTATCCACCGAGAAGCAGATTCTTGAAATCGCCGGGGGCCCGCCTGAAGAGCTGGAGCAGCTCCTCCTGCTCTTCCGGAGACATGGCGTCGAAATCCTGGTCTTTCTCCTCCACGAACTTGGTGAGGAGGTCGATGATATGCTTCACGCCCGCCTCGCCCTGCTCCTTCTCGTACATATTGACTATGCCGCTGCAGGTGACCCAGGTGATCTGGGAGCCAGGCGTGACGTCGAAGTAACGGACGATGCGGTTGTAAAGGGACATGACCCTGAGTATGGCAGGCATCAGATGGAGAAAGCCCCCTTTCTGCGCCTGCTCGAAAGAACTGGGAAATGCACCGCCAGGCATCTTGTGGGAGGTGACCTGGTGATCGAATCCCTTGAACGGCGACTCGGCCCACTCGTAGTGGCCGATCCAGTCCCTCACCTTTTGCACCGCCTTCACTGCCATATCGCGGTTGAGGACCACTTTTATGCCAGCCTCCTCGAGATAGGCCTGGAGGGCCAGTATGGGCGCCTGGCCGTAGAACCTCGTCAGGGAGTCCTCCTCAGCGTCCAGAACCTTTGCACCCGCCTCGGCGGCGGCCAGCAGAGCGGGCATGGCAAGCCCATCGGTTGCGTGGCGATGATACTGGACAACCAGGTCCGGGTACTTCTGCTTGATGGCGTCCACCAAGCTCCTTATGCGTGCGGGGCTGCCGACTCCTGCCATGTCTTTGATGCAGAGAACTATCTCGTCAGTGCCTCCGCATAGATCCACTATCTCATCAACCACGCCGAGATAGTAGTCGTTGGTGGTCCAGTCGGCCTGGGTGAAGGAGATCGCGGGCTGAAAAAGCCTCCCCCTCTTCATCACGATCTCGGCCACCGCCCTCATGTTCCTAATGTCGTTGAGAAAAGAGAAGCAGCGCCAAACGTCTATGTCCACGTTCTTGACCACGTACTCGATCACGTTCTTGGGATAGGGACGATAGCCCCAGAGGTTGGTCTCCCTGATCAAGGTCTGGAGCATAACGCTGGGCATCTTCTCCCTGTAGAGCCTGATCTCTTCGAAGGGATCCTCCTTCCTGTTCATGATGCCCACGTGCCACCGGGCACCGCCGTGGCACTCAGTGCTGAAGAGGAGCATGTCCTCGTAGAAGGAGCAGAGTGTGGTAAGGTCGAAGATCCTGTGACGGTTCTTGAAATCCGACTGCCCAGCATCTCTCATGCCTGTGCACGTAATGGCGACACCGTCGAGCCCGCGCAGGATCTTGACTATCTCCTTGGGCGTCATGCCCGGCCTGATCCAGTTCTTCTTGGTTACCTTTCTCGCATCCATGGTTACATCCACTCCTGCGGTCCAAGTGCCGTGATCTCGGCCACGAACTTGGCGATCTTCAGAACCTCGTCCTGGCTGTCCCTCTCCTTGAACATGGAGATGAGCTCGTCCATGTGGTTTTCGATGAACTTAGTAGAGAACTCGCCCCGCTTGAACGCCTCATGGCGTATGATGCTGAGGAGAAGGGGAGCCAACGTCTTGATGCCCTCGACCCTGAAGTTCTTGGAGAGGGTACGATCCATCACCTTGATGGCACCCTCCCTGGTACGGCCGCTGGTCATCAGCAGCATTATCAACGAATCGTAGTAGGGCGGAATGTCGGCGCCCTCGTACACGCCGCTCGCCACCCTCACCCCAGGCCCCTGGGGAATCTGAAGCCTGGTGATGGTGCCGAAGGAGGGGCTAAAGGTCTTTGGGTCCTCGGCGTTCACACGGACCTCCAGGGCCCACCGGTTCATGTGTATCTTCTCCTGGACCAGCTCCAGTGGCTTGCCCTCTGCAACGTCCATCATAAGCCCCACTATGTCCAGGCCAGTGATCAACTCGGTCACACCGTGCTCCACCTGGAGCCTGGTATTCACCTCAAGGAAGTAAAACTTCTTTGTGGCTATGTCGAAGATGAACTCCACCGTTCCCGCGGTGGTGTAGCCTATCTCCCTCATGAGGCGGATGGCGGTGTAGCAGATCTCATGGCGGAGGTTCTCATCCAGAGAAGGAGATGGGGCCTCCTCTATGATCTTCTGATTACGGCGCTGAAGCGTGCACTCCCTCTCAAACAGATGAAGCACGTTTCCGTGCTGATCCGCCACTATCTGCACCTCTATGTGGCGGCCGCGCTCAATGTACTTCTCCGCAAGAAGTGTGTCATCACCGAAGGCCTTCTTCGCCTCGGAGCGAGCCTGGTCCAGCGCAAGGGATAACTCTGAATCCTTCTCGACCTTGACCATGCCCTTTCCACCGCCGCCGGCAGCGGCCTTGATCATTATGGGATACTCGACCCCGTCCTCCTTCATCCACTTCCTGATCTGCTTGGCGCTCTCCACCTTGCTGATGCCAGGGATAGTAGGGACGTTGGCCTTCTGGGCGATCCTCTTGGCCTCGATCTTGTCGCCCATCTGCTGGATGACCTTGGGCTGTGGGCCCACCCACGTTATGCCCTCGTCCATGACCCTCTGGGCGAACTCGGCATTCTCGGCCAGAAAGCCCCATCCTGGATGGATTGCGTCCGCCCTGGTATCCTTGGCGGCCTGGATGAGATTGTCCATGTTTAGGTAGGATTCAGCCGGAGGCGCCTCGCCGATGTGCACGGCGAAGTCAGCCATCATCACGTGGCTCGAGAGGCGGTCGGGCGTACTGTACACACCAACTGTCTGGACACCCCGGTCACGGCAGGTGTGCATTATCCTCACCGCAGGGACGCCCCTGTTGGCAATCAACATCCGCTTGATCTTTTTCTCCATGTCCTCTCTCCTTCTGTGATATGCCTGCTGCCCTGTGCCCAGGGCCCACGGAGGCCGATCACACTCCTTGAGCCTGGAATCGGTGCCGTGGCTGGCGTGGCTAAAAGGAGTGAATCTGCCGGTGTTAAGAGGCGAGATGGTTTCAGAAATCGAGATAGAATAACGAAAAAAAGTGTTCTTTTCAAGTAGGGCAAAATCCACCCCACTCCTCCCCTTGACACCCGGAGCGAACGAACTTAATATATCGCCCGCATGTGAGCGGGAATAGCTCAGTTGGTAGAGCGCTACCTTGCCAAGGTAGATGTCGCGGGTTCGAGTCCCGTTTCCCGCTCCACTTGAGATCATCCAGGCAGCAGACGCTGCCTTTTTTTGTTTTTCGCCTCCAACTCCGCTATATTGTCTTTCATGGGCTACCGATCCCTTATCACATTCCTGCTGGTCTGCTGTATGTGCGTATTGGTCTCAGGGGCCAAGTCGCAAGAGGCAGAAAGACTCTCCACAACAGCCTCAGGCAAGGTCGAGCTCTGCCTCAACTGCCACCGCCAGGAGCTCGACAGGGCCCACCAGCGGCAGGCCCTTGGCTGCACGCCCTGCCATCTCGGCGATCCCCTGACGCTGGACAAGGAGCGCGCACACAGGGGGATCATCTTAAACCCAGGGGAGCTGGAACACGTGGACCGCACCTGCGGCAGGCCAGGCTGCCACGCCAATCAATCCAAATGGGTCAAGAACTCCCTCATGGCCACCAATCTTGGGATAACCTCCACTCTCATGGGATATTGGGAAGAGAAGGGTGAGCCGCCGGCGGTGGACGAACTCATGCGTTCCGGCCGCAACTCGCCTGCCCTGGACTACTTCCGCAAGCTCTGCGGCAGTTGCCATCTCTGGTTCAAGCGGCATGAGCATCAGGGCTTTCTTGGAGAAAAGGGCGGCGGCTGCACTGCATGTCATCTATCCGACACGCCGGTGGGGCGCGATGCAACTGGAGAGAAACACTCCAGGATCACCCGATGGCCCCCTCTGGAGAACTGCGTCCGCTGCCACAACAGGAGCGGGCGTATCGGCCTCTCCTTCCAAGGTATGTACGAGAGCGAAGGATACGGCGCGCCCTGGGAAGATGGAGACTTCTCATCCGACCAACTCGACGACGGCAGGTTCTTCAAGAGGCTCCCACCGGATGTCCACCACACGAAGGGCATGATATGCGCCGACTGCCACACGCAGCACGAGACCATGGGAGATGGGAAGAGAAGGCACCACTGGGAGCAGCAGGTGGAGGTGGAGTGCTCCACCTGCCACGGTGATCCAAGGCTCCTGGCCTCCATACTGGCCGAGAATGGAGACAAGCCGCCAAGGAGCTGGCCCGGGCGCAAGACCCCTGCCCTCTTCATCCAGAAGAGCGGGGACGGATACTGCCTGAAGCTCAAGCGAGAAGAGAAATGCCTGCCCCTGGAACCACCCGATCCGGTCAACTGCCTCAACAAGCATCACTCCCGCCTCTCGTGCCAGGCCTGCCACAGCACATGGGTGCCCCAGTGTTACGGTTGCCACGTCCGCTACGACAAGAGCCGTACTCAGCTGGACAAGATAAGCGGCAAGGAGACAAAGGGGCTGTGGCAGGAGTTCCGCTCGTTCATGCGCTACGCCTCCCCGCCTCTCGGGGTCCTCGGAGACGAGAGCGGGAAGGGAAAGGGCCAGGTGGTGATCCTGGTGCCCGGCTGACAAGACTTCATCTCCTTTCTGGACGAAGGGGGCAAATGGCAGAAAGACTTCCGGCGCATAACCGTCTCGTGGATGGATCCCCACACCACCCAGAAAGAGGGGCGGAGCTGCAAGGAGTGCCATACAGATCCCAGGGCCTTGGGCCTGGGCAGGGGCACGCTATGGAGAGAGGACGCGGGGTGGCGCTTTCAGAGCGCCTTCTCCCCTGCGCCAGACTTGCTGGAACTGGACCACGCCCTGGACTCTTTCGTGGATGTAAACGGCACATCGCTTGTCAACTTCTCGCGTCCTTGGCTGAGAACCTTCAACAGGAAGGAGATCGAGGCCGTACTCCGGGTGGGGCTGTGCGTTGACTGCCACCACCGCTACGACGACCCTGTCATAAGGCGGTGGGGACCCCCGGTATGGAAGAATCCGTGTCCCAAGGGCAGGGCCGCGATGACACCGCACTCCACACCTTGACGCCCCACGATTCCCATAGTAGCTAATGCCTTGCCTTTTCCTATGCCAATGTGAAGGGCCGGCCCTGCCGGTCCAGGAGAG
>WFVQ01000091.1 GCA_015491585.1 Deltaproteobacteria bacterium | reverse complement strand
TTATGAAAAAAGGGCTTATAATCGTGGAGTCTCCCACCAAGGTCCGCACGCTCAAGCGGTTCCTTGGAAGGGATTATGAGATCAAGGCATCGGTGGGCCATATCAAGGACCTTCCGAAGAAGCGTCTCGGAGTGGACGTGGAGAACGGGTTCGCCCCCGAGTACGAGGTGATCCGTGGAAAGGGCAAGGTGGTCAAGGAGCTGAGGGCAGCCGCCAGCAAGGTGGACCACGTCTTCCTGGCGCCGGATCCCGACCGCGAGGGAGAGGCCATAGCCTGGCACATCGCCGAGGAGCTCAAGAAGGGCAAGCGGGGGAAGGCCGTTTCCTTCCACAGGGTCCTGTTCCACGAGCTCACCAAGGGGGCCGTGGCCCAGGCCCTCGCAAATCCGGTCGAACTGGACAGGAACAAGTTCGAGTCCCAGCAGGCCCGCAGGATACTGGATCGTCTCGTGGGCTACGAGCTCTCTCCTCTTCTGTGGGAGAAGGTCAAACAGGGCCTTTCGGCCGGCCGCGTCCAGTCCGTGGCCCTGCGGTTGATCTGCGACAGGGAGAAGGAGATCAGGGCCTTCGTGCCCAGGGAGTACTGGACCGTCGATGCCGTCCTGTGCGGCGGGGATGGTGGCTGCCTGACCGCCAGGGTGATAGAGAGGGAAGGAGAGAAGCTGGAGCTGGCCAATGGGGCAGAGGCCAGGGAGGTGGAGGCAGCCCTGAAGGCGGCCGACTTCCTCGTCAGCAAGACGGTCAGCAAGGAACAGCGCCGCCATCCTCCCCCTCCGTTCATAACGAGTACCTTGCAGCAGGAGGCCTCCAGGCGTCTCCGTTTTTCGGCCAAGAAGACCATGATGGTGGCCCAGCGGCTCTACGAAGGTGTGGAGATCGGGAGTGAGGGGCCCGTGGGGCTCATAACGTACATGAGGACCGATTCCACCAGGGTCGCGGCGGAGTCGGTGGAGGAGGCCAGGGCCCATGTGGCGCGGCAGTTCGGCCCCGACTTCGTGCCTTCCAAGCCCAGGCACTACAGGAAGGGCAAGGGGGCGCAGGACGCCCATGAGGCCATAAGGCCGACATCTGTAGAGCGCACGCCGGAGAGCGTGGCCGCTTATCTCGACAAGGACTCGCTGGCCCTTTACACTTTGATTTGGAAGCGGTTCGTCGCCTCCCAGATGGCCTCCGCGGTCTACGAACTCACCACAGTGGAGGTGCAGGCAGGACCGTACCTGCTCAGGGCCTCCGGCTCGGTAATGCGCTTTCCGGGTTTCACGGTCCTCTACTCTGAAGGCGACGGGACTAAAGAGGGAGAGGAACCGCTTCTCCCCCCCCTGAAACAAGGGGATCCCTTGTCCCTCGAGGAGGTCAAAGCGGTCCAGCACTTCACCCAGCCCCCGCCCCGTTACACTGAGGCGTCTCTTATCAAGGCCCTGGAGGAGAAGGGGATAGGCAGGCCAAGCACCTATGCGACCATCCTCTCAACTATACGCAACAAGGATTATGTCAGGATGGAGAAGAGGCGTTTTCATCCCACTGAGCTGGGCATGCTGATCACCGACCTGCTGGTCCAGCATTTTCCGGAGATCCTGGACGTGCAGTTCACGGCCAACATGGAGCAGAAGCTCGATGAGATAGAGGGGGGAAAGAGGGAGTGGAGGTCGGTCCTTTCGGAGTTCTATACCCCCTTCAGGGAGCGGCTGTCCAAGGCCAGGCAGGAGATGCGGCTGATCAAGGCCTCCGGGGTTCCCACGGACCTGGAGTGCGAGAAGTGCGGGGCGCCTCTGGTGATTAGGTACGGCCGTTCCGGTGAGTTTTTGGGGTGTTCCAGGTATCCGGAATGTGACTTCACCTCAGATTTCGAGCGCGATGCCCAGGGAGGCATCGTAGTGGCGCGCAGGCAGCCCGAGGAGACCGGCGAGATCTGCGAGAAGTGCGGCAGGCCCATGCTCGTCAAGCGCGGGAGATACGGCGAGTTCCTCGCCTGTTCGGGTTATCCGGAATGTAAAAATGCCCGTCCCATATCCACCGGGGTGGCGTGTCCCAAGGAGGGTTGCGACGGTACGCTGGTGAAGCGCTTTACCCGCCGAGGCAAGCCTTTTTACGGATGCAGCAACTATCCCAGGTGCGATTATGCGGTGTGGGATGAGCCGGTGGCGAAGGAGTGTCCATCCTGCGCCTTTCCAATATTGGTAAAGCGGGTAAGCGGCGGGAAGACCCAAATGGCATGCCCGAAGAAAGGGTGTCGTTTCAGGGGCATGGAGGCGGCGGAGGAGTAGATGTATTGTGGTTGGGAAAAAAAGTCCCTTTACCTCTTGCCTGGCGGGAGAAACCGGTGTATATCTCACCCTCCCATTGAGTGGGAAGAGCGGTGGCCACAGGGG